>NZ_MQSY01000017.1:0-52367 GCF_001921245.1 Aeromonas sp. YN13HZO-058
AATCCGAAACCAATCAACAGGTTTCGGATTTTTACACATCAGCAGGATCGGTCAATGGATCCTTAACTGATCGGCATTACGGCAATTGCCGGCTCTTTGTTTATCTCTGCGTGGATTGTTTTTTATGCGGCCGCAAGAGCCGGGGGATTCAGGCCAGCGCCTGGGCCAAAAGGTGGATCGGATGTTCACAGCGGAAGCTGGTGCTCATCTCAATCTGCCATTTGCAGGTCTCGCAATCGGTGATCACCAGATCGGGGGCCAGGCGGTTGATTTGATCAAACAGCCCCTCGCCGATGGTCTGGCTGGTTTCGTAGTTCTCCGACTTGAAGCCGTAGGTGCCTGCGATACCGCAGCACTGGGACTCCAGTACCGTCACCTTGACTCCGGGAATGGCGCGCAGCAATTCGAGGGTGTAGATGACGCCCCCCATCTTCTCCATGTGGCAGGGGGTGTGGTAGGCGATGTGCAGATTGAGCGGCTTCATCGCCGGTTTGTTGCCCTTGTAGAACTCGTTCCACAGGAAGCGGGTCACCAGCGAGATGCGATCGCGCACCTTGTGGTTGTCCTGCTCCAGCAGGTGAGGATATTCATCGCGCAGGGTGAAGCCACAGGTGGAGGAGGTGGCCAGCAGTGGCATCTCGTTGCCGAGCAGGGAGTTCTCCATCTGCTGGATGTTGAAGGCCGCCTGCTGTTTGGCCTTGTCCATAAAGCCGTTGGCAATCAGCGGCACGCCGCAGCACTTCTCCCGCTCCAGCAACTGCACGCCGATGTTCATGGCGTTGAGTACCTGCACCAGTTCCTTGCCGAGCTGCGGGTGGTTGTAGTTAACGTAGCAGCCGTGGAAGTAGGCTATTTGGCGCGCAAAGCGGGCCTGAGTCTCTTTCTGCTTCTTGTACCAGCCGCGGAAGGTGCCTTGGGAGTATTTGGGCAGGTCGCGGTGGGAGGAGACCCCCAGCGCCTTGTCCAGCACCAGTTTCATCGGCTTGAGGCCGGTGGTGAAGTTGACCACCGGCGCCATCAGGGTAGACATGCTGCCCATCAAGTCGGTGTGGGAGAGCACGAACTCGCGGATCCCCGGCTTGAAGCCGCTGTACTGGTGCTTGGCCTTGGCGATGATGTCGCCGATGCGTACTCCGCTCGGGCAAGCCACTTCGCAGCGTTTACAGTTGGTGCAGTGCTTGAGGGCGCTGTCAAACAGCTCCGGACTTTTGATCCGCAGCCGCTCCCCATCCGGGCCCGCCTGTTTCGGGCCAGGGTAGGCGGGGTTGGCCTTGGCCACCGGGCAGTAGGCGGTACAGACGGTGCATTTGATGCACTGATCGAAAGTTTGGTTGGCGTGATCCAGTAGCATGTCAGTTCTCCTCCCGGCGATGATGAAGACACGGGATATGGGACAAAGTAATCATTGGGCCGCGCCCAGAATATGGCCGGCGGCTTGCCAGCCGGTGGCAACGGCAACACCGGAGCCGGAGCCTTCACGAATTGGATCGTAATGGGCCAAGACACTGCCGGCACCATAGAGGTTGACCAGCGGCTTGCCACCGCGCAGCACTCTGAGCTTGTCGTCGGTTTTGACCCCGAAGCCCATGAAGGGGTGGTGGTCAAACAGGCGGCGACCGGCCCAGGCATCACGCTCCTCCAGACTCAGCACATCGGCATCGAAGATGGGCTCGCGAATGCCGCGCAGACGTGATTCCAACCCGCGACTGAAGAAGCTGCCAGAGGCGAGCACGAAGTTATCCGCTTCAAACAGCTGATCGTCGCCATTCTGGCTGTGTACGCCGATGACGCGATCACCCTCGTAGCGGGCGCCCAGCACCCGTTCACTGGTGAGGAAGGTGCCGCCAAGGGCCATAAAGCGGCGTTTGAGCGCTTCCTGCATCCGCATGCCGATCAGCGACGGCGGCATGGTGGCCACCTCCTTGATGGTGCAACCGGTGCGCTGCTCCAGCTCCGCCAGACGCGGGCCGACCAAACCAAGGGACAGGCAGGCGGGCAGCACGATATGGCGGCAGCCCGGTTCGCCACACTCCAGCACCATGCGGCTGATCTCGCGGGCCAGGTCCGCTACCAGATGGTGTTTGTCGCATAGGCGGGCGATGTCGGCGGAGCGAAACTCGTGGGGGTTGCGGCTGAATTCTGCCAGTTGGGGCAGGCGTACTTCGCCGGTCAGAATGCGGCAGTGGGCGAAGCGGGGATGGGTCGCCAGATTGGCGGCCGCCAGCGTCGGATGAAAGTCACGAAAGCCCTCGAGGGTGGCCAGCAGCAGTACATCCGGGATCGGCGCATCGGTGACGCAGGCACAAGTACCGGGGGAGAGCCAGGTGCGCTTGAGGGTGCCGATGGGGGTCAGGCGCTGGTGGTTGGTCTCGTGGCGAACCAGCGGCAACCCCTGCTCGGCGCAGTGGCGCTGCAGATCGGCAAGGCTCGCTTCGATATTTTGCATTCCGACTTTGCTGTAGGGGTGATCCGGATGGGCGGCCATAAAGGCGGGCAGGGCGGCGCGGGGATCTCCCTCGCTCTCCAGCAGATCGATCGAGCCGGAGGAGAAGTGCAGGGCACTCTGGCCGGAGGCCATCAGCAGGGTCTTCTGGCCCGCCTCTACCAGCCGCAGGGCGGCCGAGAGTCCCGCCATGCCACCGCCGATAACGATATTGTCAAACTTCATGACGGCTCTCCTTGTGAGTGGTCTCGCTGGTTGGGCCGCGAGGCGTATCGGCAACCAGCTGCGGCGCCGTCCATTCTCCCAGGCCAAACAGCCCTTCGTAGATCCAGTAGGTGAACTCGGCCTCGCGCAGGGCATCGCCCCACAGGACGGGGCGGGTCCCCTTGTAACGCTCCTCCAGGAACTGGCGCAGCATGACGCAGGCCTGACGACCGTCAGCCTTGCCATACTCCTGCATCAGACCTGCGGCGCGGTAGGCGCACAGCTCGCCCTGACAGGGCCCCATTCCCAGACGGGTGCGGCGGCGCAGGTCGATGAGGTTGTCCACATCCAGCTCGCGCAGGGCGTATTCGATTTCGCCTGCGGTGACCATTTCGCACTCGCAAATGAGGGCGTTGGCTTTCGGATTGTCACGGAAGAAGGCGATAACCCGCTCGCCGTGGCGGTAGTGGGCAGAGCCTTCGACCGGCACCGAGAGGCCGGGAGCGGAGACCTTTTCCGGATCCCGCGAGCCGGGCAGGCTCAGTTCGGCGGTCTGGCAGGGTTTGCTGTTGCCGAGTTTCTTGGCCAACAGATCGGTGGCCCACTCAGCCATCAGGCGGTAGGTCATCAGCTTGCCGCCGGTGATGGTGTTGAAGCCCTTGAGGCCGTCGCGCTCGGCGTGATCGAGCAGCACGATGCCGCGGCTGATGTTGCGGCCGGTGTCGTCACCGTCCACCGCCACCAGCGGGCGTACCCCTGCATAGGCGCGCAGCAGACGGGTGCGGGCCATAATGGGAGCGAGCTTGATCCCCTCGCGCAGCAGCACCTCGACCTCTTCGGGTTCAACGGTGAGCTGGTCAATTTTGTTGTAATCGATGCGACTCGACGTGGTACCGATAAGGGAGATGGTATCGCCCGGCACCAGAATGTCCGCATCCGCCGGTTTGCGGGCGCGGTTGAGCACCAACTGGTTGATGCGGTAATCCATGATGAGCAGGGAGCCCTTGGCCGGGAACATGCGGATGCCGAGATCGGCGTATTCGCAAATTTGCTGGCCCCAGATGCCGGCGGCGTTGATCACCTCCTGACACTCCACCTCGAACGCTTCGCCGGTGCGGGTGTTGATGGCCTTGACCCCGTGCACCCGATCCTGAGTACGCAACAGCCCCAGCACCTTGCTGTGGGTGAAGATGCGGGCGCCATGCTCTTTCGCGTCCAGCACGTTGGCGGCGGCGAGGCGGAACGGATCGACCGTGCCGTCCGGCACATGGATGGCGCCGATCATCGCCGGGTTGGCGTTGGGTTCGAGCAGCAGTGCTTCGCGGGGATCGAGCTGGCGGGTGTCGATACCGGCCAGGGCGCAGGCATCCATAAAGGTGCGTTGGAAATTGATGTCATCTTCCGGCAGGGTGAGGAAGAGGCCGCCCGTGTCCTCGACACAGTGGCTGGCAATCCGCTTGAGGATGCGGTTTTCCTGGATGCATTCGCGGGCGGACTCCTGATCCGTCACCGCGTAGCGAGCACCGGAGTGCAGCAGGCCGTGGTTGCGGCCGGTGGTGCCAGCGGCGATATCATCGCGCTCGAGCAGGATGCAGTCGATGCCGCGCAGTGCGCAATCGCGCATGATGCCGGCCCCTGTGGCACCGCCGCCTATGATGACGACTTGTGTGGTTATTCTTTTCATTGTGGCCCGTCTCATCTCTTCCAGATGAGGCCAGTGTGGCGCACTTCTGAGTGGAAATGTTTGATATGGGCCAAATTTGCGTTCGCAAACGCTCATTTTCTCGCGCGTTAATGAGCATTATGTGACATTTGTCACGCTTGTCATCGCATCGGTTTGTGGGCTGGTGGCGAATAAGAGGCACAAAAAAGGGCATCGGATGCCCCTTGTCACTGTTTGGCGAGTCTGGTGGGAGGGACGCGTCAGCCGCAGCACTTCTTGTGCTTTTTGCCGCTGCCACAGGGGCAGGGATCGTTGCGGCCGGTTTTGAGCGGCAGGGGATCGATCTCCCCTTCGGTGTAGACCCAGCGCCCCTGATAACGCACGAAGCGGGAGCACTCATGCAGGCAGTGGCGCTTATCCCCCTCCAGAAACCAGGCTTTGAACTCCACCATCCCGGTTTCATCCTGCGGGCCGCCCTGGCTGGCGATGATCTCGAGACCATCCCAGTGGGTATCTGTTTGGGAAAGCTCTGCCGCCGTGAGGCCGCCGAGGTGGGCCGGATGCCAGCTATGGACCAGATACTCCCCCAGCCCGAGCACGAAGGCGCTGTAGCGCGAGCGCATCAGCTGCTCCGGGGTGTCAGCCACAGCGCCACTGTGAAGTGAGCCACAGCACAATTCGAGAGAAAGGGTTGAGCCGCAAGGACAAAGATTCATGATTTTCACATTCTGGCCGATTTGTTTAAGTGAATTGTAACGAAAGGGGGGTTCGCCCTGCCAGCACCTATACTGATGAGTAGGCTAGGAATTCCAATAAAAACAGCTGCAAGGATGTGAAAGATGACGCTAAAACAGAAAATCCTGTTACTGGGTGCAGTACCCGTACTGCTGATGGCCCTGGTGGTCAACCTCAGTAACTACATGGTCTCCAAGAGCGCTCTGGAGTCTGAGCTGGTGGTGGCGAGGGAAGATGCCATCAAGGAGCGCAAGGCGCTGCTCAGCAGTTACATCATGATGGCCAAAACCGCCGTCGATGCCGTATATGCCCTGCCGGATTCACCGGAAAATCGTCAGAAGGTCAAAGAGTTGCTCAGGCCACTGCGTTACAGCAGTGACGGCTACTTCTTTGTCTATGACTTTGAGGGCAACACAGTACTGCTGCCGACCCGTGCCGAGCTGGAGGGAAAAAACCGCTGGAATGACAAGGATGCCAAGGGCAAGTTGCTGATCCAGGACATCCTCAAGGTGGCCCGTCAGGGGGATGGGTTCTCCGAGTACTGGACGGCCAAACCCTCCATCGGTCGTGATGCCCCCAAGCTGGCCTTTAACATGGTGCTGGACAAGTATCAGTGGGTCATCGGGACCGGTTTTTATATCGATGATATCGACAACGATTTGGCCGCCCTGCGCGCAGAGCGCGAGAGCAACATGTATGCGTCGCTGCAGAGCAGCGTGCTGGTGATCCTGCTGATCCTCGGTATCACCCTGGTCGTGACGGTGATCGTGGGTAACCGGGTGACCAAACCGCTGGCGGATGCGGTGTCGGCGCTCAATGACATTGCCGATGGTGAGGGGGATTTGACCCAGCGTCTCAAGGTGCAGAGTCAGGACGAGATTGGCCAACTGGCCAGCGCCTTCAATCGCTTCGTCGAGCGGATCCAGTCGGTGGTGAGCCAGGTGGGCGAGACCAGCAATCACCTTTTTAGCGCCGTTGAGAAGCTGCACAATCTGAGCGAACACTACGATCATCAGATGCAAGGCCATAGCCGCGAGACCGATCAGGTGGTGACCGCGGTGACCGAGATGAGCTCCACCGCGCAGGAGGTGGCGGCCAGCGCCTCCAATGCCGCGACAGCAACCAGCGATGCGGCCCGTGAGTCTGACGCGGCGCGTGGTGTGGTGAGTGGGGCCATCAACAGTATCAACCGGCTGGTGGGCGAAGTGCATACCGCCTCCGGCGTTATCGAGCAGCTGGCGCAAGAAACCGCCAAGATTGGCTCCGTGGTGGAGGTCATTCGCGGCATTGCCGAGCAGACCAACCTGTTGGCGCTCAATGCCGCCATCGAGGCGGCCCGGGCTGGCGAACAGGGGCGCGGCTTTGCGGTGGTGGCGGACGAAGTGCGCTCGCTAGCCGGCCGTACCCAGCAGAGCACCAAAGAGATCAACGAGATGCTGCAACGGCTGCAGGGCGGGGTGAAGCAGGCGGTGGATGTGATGCAGGCGAGCGAGGATCGCAGCCAGGAGACGGTGCAGGAAGCGGGACACATCGCCAGCTCCCTCGACAGCATGGTGATGGCGGTCAGTACCATCAACGACATGAACATCCAGATCGCCACCGCCGCCGAGGAGCAGCATGCGGTGTCGGAGGAGATCAACAAGAACCTGGTGGCCATTCAGCAGATCGTCAGCGAGCTGACCGATGCGGCGGTGGAATCCAACAGCACCACCCGCGATCTGGCCAATACCGGTGACAAATTGCGCAAACTGGTCTCCCAGTTCCGTTATTGATCCTGTCAGGGCCCGTGATGACAACCACAAGATGCGGTCTGAACTCCGGTTCAGGCCGCACTTTATTTGGGGATTGCCCAATAATGTGTGAAAATTGGCGGCCCCTGTGTCAGCCCTTAATCCATATCCTATGAATGAGATCGTGAAAGGCAGTATCGACTTGATCCGGCAGCTCAACTACGGCCTGGTGTACGCCAGTCTGGAGGAGCACAAGGAGCTGTCACGTACCGATCTCTCCCGCCTGACCGGCCTCTCGCCTGCCAGCATCACCAAGATCACCCGTGAACTGCTCGATGGCGGTCTGGTGGTGACCTGTGGCGAAAGTTCGGTGGGGCGCGGTCGTCGCCAGACCCTGCTGCGCATCAACGAGCGCCGCTTCCAGTTTCTCTCCATGCGTCTTGGCCGTGGTTACGTGGATATGGCGTTGTTCGACTTTTCCGGTCGCTCGCTGGCCCGCCAGCGCCACCTCTTTACCGAAGAAGAACGTGCCGATTTGCTGGGTAGTCTGGTGCACGCCATCAAGGTATTTTTGCCGAAAAAGTCCCTCAGTCTGGCCTGTATCGCCCTCTGTCTGCCGGGTCAGGTGGAGCGTCACTCCGGCATGGTCAAGCACTTCCCCTTCTACGATCTGCGCAACTGGCCGCTGGGGCCCACGCTGCAACAGGCGTTCTCGGTACCTGTGCTGGTGAGCGGTGACGTGCGCACCTGGATCCAGGCCGAGCGGGAGTGGGGGGCTGCCAAGAATTGCGCCGATGCGGTGCTGGTGTTTGTCCACAACGACATCGGGGTCGGCATGGTGGTCAATGGCCAGCTGATCGAGAGCGAGAATGCGCTGCTCGGGGATCTCAGCCACCTGCAGCTCGAGCCTTACGGCCAGCGCTGCTACTGCGGCGGTTTTGGTTGTGCCTGCACCCTGGTGACCAATCAGGCGCTGGAGGCGCAATACCGGGATCTGCGCGAGCGGATGCAGGAGCACGACTTGCCCGAGAGCGTCACCATCCGCGAGCTGTGCGAGCTGGCGCTGGCGGGCAACAGCCTCTGTCAGGATATTCTCCATCAGGCGGCGGGCCGCCTCTCCAAGGTGCTCTCCAACCTCATCTGCCTGCTCAATCCGGGCAAGTTGCTGCTGGGGGGCGAGATCACCCGTGCCGATCGGCTGCTGTTCCCTATGCTGCACCAGTCGCTGGCCAGCCAGTTGCCCGCCGAATATCTGGTGCGGCTGCAGATTGAATCCACCCACTTCTACGAAGATCCCACCAAGCCCACCTCGGTGCAGGTGCACAAGGCGCTGCGCGATGGCAGCCTGTTGCTGGAGCTGCTGCGCAGCTGTCAGGAGTCGTAAGGCAAGAGAGTTTGGCACTGTGTCTGGCGAAAGGGGCAGGGATTGCTGTTCCGCCAGCGCGTAACTCGGTACAATCTTGCGCTTTTCCGGCAGCGCCCCTGTTATTTGGCCCTGTGGCGCCGTGACATGTTGGCATTGCTGCCGTTCCTGTTTTGACTCCAGTTGTGAACCTAGATGAAGCCTGTTCCTGATCACGCCGTCAACCGCCTGCGGGCCTGGCGCAAGAGTATCTCTACCCGACCATTTCTTGCCCGTGGCGGCACCCTGGCCCGCTGTCCGGCCTGTCAGCTGCGCGAGGACTGGTGTGCCTGCGAGTGGCGCCCCGAGCTCAAAGCGGAGGCCGGTTTCTGCCTGCTGATGTATGACAGCGAGCCGATGAAGCCCTCCAACACCGGCCGCCTCATTGCCGATGTGTTGCCTGACACCACCTGGGCGTTTCTCTGGTCGCGCACCCAGCCCCATCCCGAGTTGCTGGCCCTGCTGGCCGATCCGTTCTGGCAGCCCTATGTGGTCTTTCCCGCCTGCGAGAAGGAGCCTGCCCGCCTGACCGGCGAGGTGACGCTGGCTCCCGGTAAAAAGCCGCTCTTTATCCTGCTCGACGGCACCTGGCCGGAGGCGCGCAAGATGTTCAACAAGAGCCCCTATCTGGACGGTTTTCCGGTGCTCGCCATCAAGCCCGATGCGCTCTCCACCTACGGCATGCGAGTGGCCAACTGCGATGAGCACCTCTGCACCGCCGAAGTGGCGGCCTGCGTGCTGGAAGTGGCGGGGGAGCTCAAGGCGGGGCAAGCACTGCAGCACTGGTTCAATCTGTTCAGCAGCCGCTACATGGCCGGTCGGGTCAGCCGTTTCCCCGGTGCCGATGAGGATCATCTGTGTGAGGCGCTGGCGGCCATCAAGGAAGCGGAAGTCCCGTCACCCGCGCTGTAACGGGCCCTCTGAGGGTTGGGGCAGGGGCGTGGCAGCGCACATCAATGAAAATCAGGAATCAATTGGCTGCCACTGTTTCGTTAGATTCATCGACGGTGTCCCGCTAGGATAGCGGACAGCCTGTGCAGCCCCTGCACAACCCCGTTTTGGTTATCTCCGGTTGCCCAACCCCTTCGGGCAACCCACTCTCGTGAGGTCTATGGATGGAATTGGAATTGGTTACCTTGTTTGCCCTGTTTGGTGTGGCGCTTGTCGCCGGCTTTATCGATGCCATCGCCGGTGGCGGCGGCCTGCTGACGGTGCCAGCGTTGCTCGCCACCGGCATGCCGCCCGCGCTGGTGCTCGGCACCAACAAGCTGCAGAGCAGTTTCGGCTCCTTCTCCGCCACCTGGTTCTATGCCCGCAAGGGGTTGCTGGAGTGGGCGATGATCTGGCCTGCGGTGATCTGCACCTTTATTGGTGCTGCCATCGGCACACTGGCGGTACAGACCATCGATGCCGCCATTCTTGAGCGCCTGCTCCCTTTCCTGCTGATGGCCTTTGCCTGCTACTTCTACTTCTCGCCACGGGTGAGCGATGCCGAGAGTTCCCGCCGCCTGACTCCCATGCTGTTTGCGCTGCTGGTGGGGGGCGGTGTCGGCTTTTATGACGGCTTCTTCGGGCCGGGCACAGGATCGTTTTTTGCCATCGGTTTCGTGGCGCTGGCGGGCTTTGGCATGGCGCGTGCCACCGCCCATACCAAGTTGCTTAACTTCACCTCCAACATCGCCTCCCTGCTGTTCTTTGCCCTCGGTGGCAAGGTGGTGTGGAGTGTCGGTTTTTGCATGGCGCTGGGGCAGTTTATCGGCGCCCGTTTTGGCTCCAAGATGGTGCTAAAGCAAGGGGTGAAGCTTATCAAGCCGCTGCTGGTGACCGTCTCATTGCTGATGTCTGCCAAGCTGGTGTGGAGCCAGTATCCCGAGCTGTTTGCCTGGATCTGAGCCGCGGCGGGTGGGCGACAAATCGGATGTTTACGGGGCCCTTGGGCCCCGTTGTCACATCTGGTGGGTTGAGACAGCTAGCGCGGCGTGCTGCTGCAGTGGCGAAAATGTTGCTGCAGGGCGCTGACCAGCTGGGCAATTCGCTCGCGCTTGAGACTGCTCTGCCGGTAGACCAGATGGAGGGGACGACCCAGTCCGGGCAGTGGACGGGCCATCTCCCCCTGTTCTCCCACCAGCGCCAGCAGGCCGGCGGGGAGTAGCACAGGGCCAATGCCCGCCTTGGCGAGTTCGATGAGCGCCAGATAGGAGTCGAGCTCCATGGCGGGCTCCAGCCCCATCTCTGCCAGCGGTGCGCGTAGGTAGCGGTTGGAGGGGTTCTCCAGATCCATGGTGAGGATCTTGCGCCTGCTTTCTGCGCTGGCTGGCGGCAGGCTCTGCTGCGCCTCGCCAACCAGATAGAAGGGCTCTTCCATTAGCAGCTCGGCTCCGAGGCCATGGCCGGGAGGGAGCCGACCGGCGCAGATGCCGAGCAGGGCATCACCGCTGCGCACCCGCGCCAGAATGACCGGGGTGTGGTGAGTAGAGAGGGCAAGATGGGGATCGCGGCCCAGATAGTCGCGCATAAAGTGGGCGAGGTAGCCCGCCAGCAGGGTTTCGGAGCAGGCGATGGGGAGGGGGCTGTGATCCGCCAGATCCTGGCTATCGGCCAGCACCCCCTTCATCTCGGCCAGACTCGGGGCCACTCGCTCAAGCAGCTCCTTTGCCTGCGGGGTGAGCCGGATCTGGCGCCCCTCCGGCTCGATCAGCTTCTTGCCAAGGCGCAGCTCCAGCTGGGCAATCCGCTTGCTCACCGCTGACTGGCTGATGTAGAGGCGACTGGCCACCTTGGCCATGGTCCCTTCGCTCGCCAGCAGGCTCAGCGTCTCCAGCCCTTCCAGTAACATCTCGCCCCTCGTATCGCCGTCATGCCTATCGAATGGCGCTACCTTAGGGGCTGACTGGCTCAGGAGCAAGGGTCGTTTGCTGCCTTGGCCGGGCGAATGCGCCATTCGCTTAAGGGCGGCGCGAAGATCAGCAGATTGCCAATGAGGCTCACCACCACCCCGGCCACCGAGACCGGCTGCCAGACAAAGCCTTCGTAGAAGGTGGAGAGGGTGAGCGCTACCAGCGGAAAGAGCACGGTAGCGTAGGAGGCCTTGCTGGCACCGATGCGCCCCACCAGGGTCAGGTAGGCGGTAAAGGCGATCACCGAGCCAAACAGGGCGAGATAGACCATGGCCGCCAGATAGTGGCTGTCGGTCGGCACCACCAGCTGTTGGCCGAGCAATGTGACCCAGCCCAGCAACAGCACCACGCCGTAAACCATGCCCCAGGGCACCAGTTGCAGTACGTGATAGCCGTGGCGCTGGCCCCGGGCCGAGACCAGATTGCCCAGCGAAAAGCAGAAGGTGCCGCCACAGGCGAGCAGCAGCCCCTTCCAGCCGTTTGCACCCAGTTGCGCATCCGCCAGCACCGGCCAGAACAGCAGCAGGGTGCCCAGGAGCCCCAGCAGGGAGCCTTGCAGCCAGCGCAGGGTGGGGCGCTTGCGCTCGAACAGCCAGAGGTTGAGGCCGTTGAAGATGCTGGCACTGGCAAAGATCACCGCCGACATGCCACTCGGGATGTAACGGGTGGCGTGGTAGAAGCAGAGAAAGTTGGTGGAAAAGAGCAGGGCACCGAGCAGTGCGGCATAGCGCTGGCCGTGCCAGGGGAGGCGTGGAAAGCGGCCGCTGGCGGTGAGCAGGGCAAACAGTGCCACCGCCGCCAGCAGGAAGCGGTAGAGCACCGACACCTCGATGGGGATGGGGCCAAGTTGCCAGGCGATAGCAATCCAGGTGCTGCCCCAGATAAGCACGGTGGCAAGATAGAGCATCAGGTTCATCACAGTTCCGGTGAGTCAGGGAGGATATGACCCACTATGGGGCGAGTCCTGATGGCTGGATTGCACCATCTTGCGGTTTTTCATCGTCACGCGCTGTCATCTGCGGGCGCGGTCGGTAAGATGGATGACAGGCGGGAGAGCCCGCGCAAATAACCGGAACAGGTGGCAGGGGCGAATGAAAACAGCAGGGGTATTTGATGCTCTGGTCAGCACCGGCGCCCGGCTGGAGGACGCCTGCTGGCTCGAACCCGGGCTCGGGGTGGCCAGCTGGCGCAACTGCTATGACCAGACCCGCTATCACAAGCCGGGCCACCATACCCTGAGCGTCTATTTGCAGGGGGGCGAGCAGACCGAGCGACTCGATGGGCCGGGTGGCCACGGCGGCACCGGCAAGGTGTGCATCATGCCGGATCACCACAGATCCGAGTGGCTGGTGCGTGAAGAGTTTCGCTTCTTTCATCTCTACTTCACCCCGGCTCACCTCACCCGTATCGCCGAGGAGGTGTGTGACAAGGAGGGGCGCCACCTGCAACTGGTGGACAAGACCTTTATCGACGATCCGCAGGCGGCCGGGTTGGTGCAGCGCCAGCTGATGCAGCTGGAGTGGCAGCACGGGGTCGATCGGCTGGCGCTTTCCCACGGCGCCTGGATGCTGATCCTCCACGCCTATCGCCACCACACCGAGGAAGCCCCCGGCCTGCCACCCCTGCGCGGCGGATTGGCACCGGTGGTGATCAAGCGGGTGCAGGAGTATCTGCAGGCCCATCTGGCCGACTCGGTCACGCTGGCAGAGCTGGCGCAGCAGGCGGGGCTGAGCGAGTACCACTTCGCCCGCATGTTCGGCCAGAGTCTCGGTTGCCCGCCCCACCGCTATCTGCTGGGGCTGCGGCTCAAACGGGCCAAACAACTGCTGGCTGGCCCGGAGCCGCTGGCCAGCATCGCCAGTCAGTGCGGCTTCTCTTCCCAGGCCCATTTTGGCAACCGTTTTCGCGAGGCGTTTGGTTTGACGCCGGGACAGTGGCGGGCGCAATTGTCATCTTCCTGTCACAGATAACCCTGAGACTTTGGGCAAAAGAGGTGTACTCTCTACCACTTATCCATTGAAAGGAATGCCCATTGAATTATCGCAAACGTCAAACTCGTACTCGTCACCTCTGGTTTAGCCACTGGAATGCTCCGCAAGATCGCACCGCTGTTGTTACCCCTCCCGAACCTGCAGTGCCTCACAGTTCACGTTGAAATCCCCCCGCCTGCGATAGGATTTTTCCGGTAATTTTGCCACTATTGCCCCATCACAATGATGTGGACATGGCCGGATGTTTCTGGAACGTATTGAAGTCAAAGGTTTTCGCGGTATAAATCGCCTGTCGCTCGGGCTGGATCACACCACAGTGCTGATCGGCGAGAACACCTGGGGTAAATCGAGCCTGCTGCGCGCCCTCTGGTGCCTGCTGGGGCAAAATGCCGAGCCCTATCAGTTCACCGCCGAGGATTTTCACCAACCGGAAGATCCCGAACTGGCGCCGGCGCGCCACCTGCAACTGGTGCTCACCTTCAGTGAGCACAGACCCCAGATGTGCCAGCACTCCCGTCGCCTGGCGCGTCTCAGCCCCTCCTGGGTGCTGCACAAGGACAAATTCCACCGCATTCACTATCGCGCCAGTGCCGAGCTGCAGGCGGATGGCGCTGTGCTCACCATGCACGACTTTCTCGACGGCGTGGGCAAGAGCCTGCCCATCGCCAATGCCCATGAGCTGGTCTCCATGCTGATCACCATGAACCCGGTGTTCCGGCTGCGCGA
Organism: Aeromonas sp. YN13HZO-058; assembly: GCF_001921245.1. Classification (NCBI taxonomy): domain Bacteria; kingdom Pseudomonadati; phylum Pseudomonadota; class Gammaproteobacteria; order Aeromonadales; family Aeromonadaceae; genus Aeromonas; species Aeromonas sp. YN13HZO-058. Next base: position 13,792 of record NZ_MQSY01000017.1, read on the forward strand.
TGCCCGCAGTGCCCGCAACGGGGTGGAGACCCTGCAGTGGGGAGATCTCTCCGAACATCGCCTGAGCGAGCTGGCGGACAAGCTGATCGACGAGCCCCAGCGCATCGGTGAGCCGGAGCTCAAAGAGGCGTTGCAGGCGGTGCGCCAGCTGATGGATCACTACTTCAACGCATTGGCCCCCATCAAGAACAAGCCGCGCAGTCAGCGCGACATCATCAATCGCCCCATGACCCTGCGCAATCCGGGCAATCTGCATACCCTGCTGCGCCGCGCCGACAACCGCGCGCTGCAACTGGCGATGGCGGGGATGGCGGCCACCCTGTTGCAGGCGCGGGGCAACCGCGAGCTGGAGGAGGGGGCCCGCCCCATCATTATCCTGGAGGACCCGGAGAGCCGGCTGCACCCGACCATGCTGGCGCTGGCGTGGGGGCTGCTGGAACAACTGCCTGGCCAGAAGCTGCTCACCACCAACTCGGGAGATCTGCTCTCTTCCCTGCCGCTCAATCAGGTGCGGCGGCTGGTGCGCCGTCAGCAGGATATTCTCTGTCACCAGCTGGGGGGCGAGCGCTACAGCAGTGACGATCTGCGCAAGATCGCCTTCCATGTGCGGATCAACCGCCCCATGTCGCTGTTTGCCCGCTGCTGGCTGCTGGTGGAGGGGGAGACCGAGATCTGGCTGCTCTCCGAACTGGCCCAGATCTGCGGTTACAGTCTGCGGGCCGAAGGGGTGCGGATCATCGAGTTTGCCCAGTGCGGCCAGTCGCCGCTGATCAAGGTGGCGCGTGACTTTGGCATCGAGTGGCACCTGCTGACCGATGGCGACGAGGCGGGGCTCAAGTATGCCGCCTCGGCCCGTGGCCAGCTCAAGGGCGAGCGGGAGCGGGACCGACTGACCCAGCTTCCTGCCACCGACATCGAGCACTACCTCTATCACAACGGCTTTGAAGCTGTGTTTCGCCGCGAGGCCGGGGTGGGCGGGCGCGCCATGTGGAGTGCCAGTCACATCATCAACAAGGCGATCCATCACCGCAGCAAGCCGGGCATGGCGCTGGCGGTGGTGGAAGAGGCGGAGCGGCTCGGTGCCGAGCATATTCCGCCGGTGATCCGCCAGATGTTTGCCCGGGTGGTGGCGCTGGCCCGCGGTCAGGGCTGAAGCCTGCGCCGCATCCCGGCACTATGGGTATGGCTGCCAGCAGGGCGCCCTTCAAGGTGCATTGTGCTGGCGGCCAGTGCCCCGGATTGTTTGCCTACGATTGTTTGTCGTGATTGGGGATAGCAGCCGGTTTGGGTATACTCGCCCCCTCTCTGGCGCCCCGGTGGCGCACCTCGAATCTTTACTGCTGGAGGCGTCGTGTTCGTCCAACTCCCTTTTTGGCTCTTTCCCCTCACCGGATTGATGGCGCTTGGCGCCCTGATCGCCCTCGGTATCGTGCTGTGGCGCGGTGATATCTGCCCCGGCCAGCGCTCGCGCATCAGTCAGCAGCTCTTCTCCATCTGGGTCATTACCGCGCTATCTCTGATGCTGGCGGTAGAGGCCAAGGCAGCCAGTTGGCTGATCTGGAGTGGTGGTGTGGCACTGGTGCTCGGGGTCGGCTTGTCGCTGGCCCAGTCACGGCTGGAGGGCAAGCGTTCCGTCCCCTCAACGCTGCTCTGGCTACCGGCGTTGCCGCTCGCTGTCTATGGCTTCGGGCTGCTGCAACTGCAGGGCTGGGTGAGCGGTCTGCTGCAGATGGCGATGCTGGGGGCGGCCTTTGCCCACCTGATGCTGCTGCGGGCCCGTCATCGCCTCAAGGCATTCAACACCCTGTTGCCGCTGGCCGGTCTGGTGGGGGCGATGGCCAGTCTTATCTGGCTGGCGGTGCTGGTGGGCTGGCAAGGGGGCGAGGCCAATCTCGATGCGCTGATCCCGGCGGTGGTGACCCAGGCGGCCCTGCTGGTGGCCTCTCTGCTGCTCTGGTTCAGCCCGCTCTACTTGCAGCGTGATACCGCGCCTGTGGTGGTCTCCACCTCCCTGTGTGGCCTGCTGATCGCCCAGATTGCCGCCACCAGCGTGTTGCACCAGCTGGTCTGATACCTGCGCCGAAAAGAAAGCCCCGAGCCTTTGCTCGGGGCTTTTGCCTATCTGGCTTGCCGGTATCGCAGCCATCAATTAGCAGCAATCCATTAGCAGCAATCAAGCCGCAGTTATCTATCAATAGAAGTCGTCGGCCCCACAGATAAAGAGGCAACTGCTGCGCGGCTGGGCGAGATACTCACGGGTCAACCCCTCCAGCGGCATGCCGAAGGTGCAGATATCTTGCGGCGAGGGGAGGGCAGTATCGAGGATCCGCCGCCAGTAGCCGCCAACCCCCTTGGGCGGGCTCGGCAGATTGAAGGTGAGGGGCTCCCAGTAGGCGTTGAACAGCACATAGAGTGCCAGCTTGGTTTCGCTCGACAGCGCCGACATGGCGATGGCGTGGGAGTGGGGGCTGAAATCCGGTTGTCCGGCGTTGACCCCGTGCCAGCAGATCTCGCTGTGGCGCAGGATCTCGGTGAGCGACAGCGGCATGCTCTCCTGCTCCGGGCGCTGGAACAGGTGTTTGCGGTACTGGATCAGCTCCTTCATGAAACGGAACATCTCCTGACCGCGGGCGTTGGGTAGCCAGTTCATCCAGCAGGTGGCGTTATCCTGACAGTAACCGTTGTTGTTGCCCCGCTGGGTGCGCAGCAGCTCGTCTCCCATCAGCAGCATCGGGGATCCCACCGAGAGCAGGGTCGCCACCATCATGTTCTTGGCCTGCCGCATCCGCAGGGCGTTGATCTGGGGATCTTCGGTGATCCCTTCATGGCCGTGGTTCCAGCTGAAGTTGTGATCGCAGCCGTCACGGTTCTCCTCCCCGTTGGCTTCATTGTGCTTGCCGTTGTAACTGGCCCAGTCCCACAGGGTAAAGCCATCGTGGCAGGTGACGAAGTTGATGCTCTTCTCGGGGTCGGCGTGGTGGTAGTGGTAGATGTCTGGGCTGCCGCATAGCCGCTCGACAAAGGTGGTGACGCTGTTGTCATCGCCGCGCAGGAAGCGGCGCACATCATCCCTGAACTGACCATTCCATTCACGCCAGCGGGCCCCGGCGAGCGACCCCACCTGATAGAGTCCCCCGGCATCCCAGGCTTCGGCAATCAGCTTGATGTCGGCAATGTTCGGATCGGTATCTATGGTGCGCAGGGTGGGCGCATTGGCCTGGGGCTGGCCCGATTCGTCCCGCGACAGAATGGCGGCCAGATCGAACCGGAAGCCATCGACGTGCATCTCCTGACGCCAGAAGTGGAGGCTGTCCATGATCATCCGCAGCACCACCGGATGGGCGCCGTTGAAGGTGTTGCCGCAGCCCGAATAGTTGGTGTCTTTCTGGTTGTTGTCGAGGATGTAGTAGGCCTCGTTATCGATGCCGCGAAACGAGAATACGGGACCATCATCGCCCCCCTCGGCGGTGTGGTTGTAGACCACATCCAGGATCACCTCGATATTGGCGCGGTGCAGCGCCTTGACCATGTCGCGAAACTCGGTGAGAGGGTCATCGCCGCAGGCGTATTGCGCGTGTGGGGCAAAAAAGGACATGGGGCTGTAACCCCAGTAGTTGGAGAGCCCCTTTGGCGCATCCTGGGGATCGAACTGGAACACCGGCAGCAGCTCGACGGCGGTGACGCCGAGGGATTGCAGATAGGGGATCTTCTCGATAAGCCCGAGATAGGTGCCGCGCAGCGCCGGATCAACCCCGGAGCTGGGGGATTTGGTAAACCCCCCCAGATGCAGCTCATAGATCACCGAGCGGGAGAGAGAGTGGGCGGGCAGCTTGTCCCCTTCCCAGTTGTAGTGACGGGTATCGACCACCCGATTCTTGGCGCAGCAGGCCAGATTGCTGCCTGGCCGGGCCGCCGCCCAGCGGTCGTAGTTGGCGCCCAGCTCGATGCTGCGACCATAGGGATCGAGCAGTATCTTCTCGGCATCGAAGCGGGTGCCGCAGTAAGGGCGCCACGGGCCCTGAATGCGATAGGCGTAGCGTTGACCGACAGGTAGCCCCTCAATATGGATATGCCAGTAGTAGGCGGTGCGGTTGAAACGGGGCGAGAGCGGGATCACCTCTGGCGTGCGGTCCTCGGCGCTGGCGAAGAGCAGTAGTTCCACCCGGCTGGCCAGGCGGGCCCAGATCGCGAAGTTGACGCCGTGGCTGTCGGGTGTGGCCCCCAACTGACGGCAATGACCGGCGGAGATGCGCATATTTTACCTACCCAAAATGAGGAGAGTTCAGCTTATTGAGTGTAGTGCCGGATGCTCGACAAGGACTCGATTGCCTGAAAAAACAGCATGATGCTGTTAATGACCGCACTCTTTGTCCGATTAATCTACGAATAAACTTTTTTTGAGATATTTACTTGCAATCTGTGCGCTGGCGCCTATTATTGGCGACCTCAGACGCGGGGTGGAGCAGCCCGGTAGCTCGTCGGGCTCATAACCCGAAGGTCGTCAGTTCAAATCTGGCCCCCGCAACCATCTGAGAACCTGACCTGTCAAACAGCTGTAACGGATTGGCAGAAAAGGAAAAATCGAACTGGCTACTGCTCGGCCACTTCGAGAAAAATTCGGACGCGGGGTGGAGCAGCTCGGTAGCTCGTCGGGCTCATAACCCGAAGGTCGTCAGTTCAAATCTGGCCCCCGCAACCAACTTTTTCGTCAGCATGCGATTGTGCGAACAATCGAAAGCAGACAAACGCCATCAAGCCACTGCTCGGCTTGGGGGTGACAATTCGGACGCGGGGTGGAGCAGCTCGGTAGCTCGTCGGGCTCATAACCCGAAGGTCGTCGGTTCAAATCCGGCCCCCGCAACCAACTTCTGATCGTTCCCTTCTTGTATTGCTACTCTTTCTTTCATTGAACAATCATCCTTGATGCCCGTCGCCTGCTGGTGATTGCTGCTATTTCTGACGCTTTTTCAAGACCAAAACTGGTCGCATCAACCATTTGTTAGGTATCATCAGGTATCTCTTCATGGATGAGGCGCTCTCCTGTGATCACACCCTTCACCTATCTTCCCCCCGCTATCGAGAGTCAGGATGCCACCCTGGCCGAGGCCCTTGCCATGGGATTGCCGCTGCAGTTGCTGGTGATCGCCGAAGAGCAGAAAGAGGCGTTATTGGCACAGCCCCAGTTTGCCGATGTCAAAACCCTGCTTGCCCTCGGACAAAAGTCCCCCTTTACCCTGATGCATGGCAATACCCTGTTGCAGGTGGTGTTTGTGGCCAGCAGTGTGACGCGGGATCACCGTCTCTATAAGCAGGTAAGAAACTGGATAGCACCGCTGTCGGGGCTAAAACTGGAGCGGTTCGGTCTGCATCTGGAGGGATTTTCCCCTGCTGAACGAGTGATGCTGGCCGAGTTGCTACTCTCTGCCCTGTTGGCCGCCAATGTGCCGCTGCCGACCAGCAAGAGTCGCAACGAGAGCGGTTGGACCTACCAGCAGATCATTGTCTCTCCCGCGGTGGTGCTTGATCTGGCGCGCCTTTACAGCGAGGCGGGGGGCAATGGATTGGCTCGTCATCTGGCGGTGTTGCCCGCCTCCGAGCTCACTGCCGCCAGCTATCGCGAGTTCGTCAGCCAACTGGCGCAAGATGAGGGGTGGCTGTGTCAGCATTATGATCAGGCGCAGTTGGCCGAGCTGGGGGCGGGGGCGTTTCTGGCGGTCGCCAGTGGCTCGGAAGACAATCAGGGGGCCATGGTCAAGCTCAGCTACTACCCGCCCAAGCCGGTGCGCCGCATTGCGCTGGTGGGCAAGGGGATCTGCCACGACACCGGTGGCTACAACCTCAAGGTCTCCGGCAGCATGTATGGCATGCATCTGGACATGGGGGGCAGCGCGGTGGCGCTGGGGGCCCTCTACGCCATCAGTCGAGCCCAGCTACCCTACGAGGTACACTGCTGGCTGGCCATTGCCGAGAACCATATCGGCCCTCATGCCTATCGCCCCGGCGAGGTGGTGACCGCCATCAATGGCACCTCTATCGAGGTGGTCGATACCGATGCCGAAGGGCGAATGGTATTGGCCGATACCCTGGCGATGGCCGCGCAGGATACCCCGGATCTGTTGATCGACTATGCGACCCTGACCGGCGCCTGCAAGCGGGCGTTGGGCAGCCGCTACAGCGGCGTCTTTACCAACCGCAGCGAGTGGCTGGTCTCGCTGGTCAATCTGGGTCAGCGCAGCGGCGAGCGGATCTGGCCCTTCCCGCTCGATGACGATTACGACGACAATATCGAGAGCGAGTGGGCCGATCTGTTGCAATGCGCGCCGGGCAGTTCGCCGGATCACATCGATGCGGCCCGTTTTCTCGCTCACTTCGTGCCCGAGCAGACCCCCTGGCTGCATTTTGATTTGAGCGGTTTTCGCAACAAGGGGGGCAATGGGGTGGTCTCCAGCGAAGTGACCGGTTTTGGTGTGCGCCTAACCCTGGATCTGCTGGCCAGCCCGCTGGGTCGCATCGGCCGACATACCACTGATCCATCTGACTGATAACAAGGAGTTCTGTGAAACAACCAAGCTATGACTGGGTGCTGTTCGATTTGGATGAAACCCTGCTCGATTTCCCGGTCGCCGAGGCGCTGGCCCGAACGCTAACGATCTATGGTGTTGAGGCCGATGACGCCGCCATGGCGCAGTATCACACCATTAACCACGGGCTCTGGCAGCAGTACAACGATGGCGAGATCGATGCAACTGCGCTGCAGCAGACCCGCTTTGCCCTCTTTGCCCAGCAGGTTGACGCCGATCCCATGGTGATGAACAACACCTTTCTTGCGCAGATTGTCGCCCTGAGCATGCCCCTTGAGGGAGTGCTCGACACCCTGCAGCAACTGCGCAGCAAGGTACGGATGGGGATTATCACCAATGGCTTCAGCGTGCCCCAGCGCGGGCGGCTCGGAAAACTGGGCTGGAGCGAGTGGTTCGAGCCACTGGTGATCTCCGACGAGATCCGGGTGACCAAGCCTGATCCCGCCATTTTCCAGCACACTCTCTCCCTGATGGGACAGCCGGATCCGGCCCGGGTACTGATGGTGGGTGACAACCCGAAAACCGATATCGCCGGTGCAGCGGCGCAGGGGCTGGCGACCTGCTGGTACAACCCCGAGCGGCAAGCGGGCGACAGTGGGGCCACCCACGAGATCCACCACTTTTCCCATCTTGCCGGGATTGTATTGGGGCACTGAGTGCTGTGGTGTCTGATGGAATAAGGGTCTGTCGCGAGAGGCGGCAAGCGTGTGGCAGACAGAAATAGAGAGGGGAGCCGAGGCTCCCCTCTCTTATGGATGTTGAGGGGTGAACCGGTAGCGATCGAGGATCTGCTGATAGTCGGGGCTCTGTTTCAGCTGTTCGATGGCCTGATTGATCCGTTGCAGGTGCGTCTCTGTGGTGCTCTCTTTGCTCAGCATCAGGTGAACCGGTGTCAGCTCGATACGCAGCAGAATATGCAGATCATCCGGTAGCTTCCCCTGATTGCGCCACTCCTGCAGTCCGTGGGGATCGAGAATAAATCCCTGGATCCGCCCCCCCAGCAACATTTTCAGTAGCTGCTCCAGCCGCAAGCGCATCTGCAAGCGGGGCTGCATGTCGGGTTGGGTCATCAATTGGCGGAAGGAGTCGCCGTAATCAAAACCTTTGAGCAGTCCGAGATGAAAGTCAGGGGTATTGGCAAGCTGGTCGAGGGTGGTGATCCCGCGCCAGCGTTCGGCATCCTGGCGGCGGACGACGATGACCGTCTCCTCTTCCCGATAGGGGTGGCTGAAGCGGGCGTATTGTTGCCGCTCGGCGGTCATATTGGCAGACATGCCAACCTGTATCGTGCCAAATTGCAGCTCGTGCAGCACGCGAGCCCAGGGCATTTCACTGAATCGTGCCTGATAACCGGCGCGCTGGAAGATGGCGTCGAGCAGTTCCACATCCAGTCCGCGAAGCTGCTGCTGTTCGTTGCGAAAGCTGAAGGGCTGCCAGTTGACCCAGCCGACGACCAATGACTCCTGTGCCAGCGCCTGGCAACACAAACACCATAACAACAAGAGTCGGTACACAACGCATCCCCTCGGGCAGGCTGATACGGTTGAGTATTGGACAGGAATGACGGAGTAACCAGTGCTGAGGGTTGAGCGGATGCACAGATGTGCATCCCTCACAGTTCGTGGGCGTGGAATCCCTTGCGATAGCGGGTTTCGCAGCGCGGGCAGCGTTGCAGGGTCGGATCCTGTTCCAGCTGTTCGATGGCCAGCGGCTCTTCACAATCTGAGCAGAGGCCGTAGATGCCCAGATCCATCTGGCAGAGTGCCGCGTCGATCCGCTTGAGGCGGGCCACGCTCTGCTCTACCTTCGGCAGATCCAGCCGGCTGGTCAGTTCTACCAGTTGATCCTGATCGCAGTGACCGACCTGCTCGGCCCACTCGTCACGGCGGCAGGCTTTCAGTTGACCGATCAGCGTTTCTCGTACTTGGGCCCAGTCGGACAGCAGGCGATTACGCCAGACAGTCAACTGTGCTTGCGTCATTTCACACACATTATCCCCCACAGGACAGACGACAGATTCGGGGCAGTATAGGGACCCGATAACTCTATCAAGATGATATGCGTCAAGTTAAACGTGGTTAGCCGTGGCTTTTGGCCGCTTGCAACAGGGCATCGCGGATGGGGTCGGTCTCTTTGAGTACCCTGATCTCCTGAAACAGCAGGTCCGCCTCGGGATATTCCCGCTTGAGGTAGCTGAACCACTGCTTGATGCGGCTGGGGTAGTAGTCGGCTTTTTCGCTGGCCAGATCCTGCTCGGTGTAGCTCACCATCAACTGCAGCACCTCGGCCCAGCTCATGTGCGGGCAGCCGGTTTTCATCACGTTAGCCAGATTGGGCAGGGAGATGGCGCCGCGCCCGACCATCAGGGCATCGCAACCGGAGACGCAGGCGCAGGCGAGGGCATCCTGATGATCCCAAATCTCGCCGTTGGCGGTGACAGGGATGGGCAGGGCGCGGCGGATGGCATCCACATACTCCCAGTGGGCGGGGGCCTTGTACCCTTCGCGCTTGGTGCGGGCATGGACGGCCAGCTCGTTGGCGCCCCCCTGGAAGACCGCCTGGGCGTTCTCCAGATAGAGATCCTTGTCATCGTAACCGAGGCGAATTTTGGCGCTCACCGGCAGATGGGCGGGCACTGCCTCGCGCACCGCCTTGACGATGCGGTAGATGGTCTCGGGCTCTTTGAGCAGCACCGCGCCACCCTTGCTCTTGTTGACCGTGGGGGCGGGGCAGCCGAAGTTGAGATCGACCCCGGGGGAGCCGAGCTCGATGGCGCGCACGGCGTTCTCGGCCAGCCACTCGGGGTGTTGCCCCAGCAACTGCACCCGCACCGGGGTTCCTGCGCGGGTCTTGCCATCTTGCAGCAGTTCGGGGCAGAGGCGGTAGAACACCTTGGCGGGCAGCAGCTGATCGACGATCCGGATAAACTCGCTCACGCAGAGATCGTAATCATTGACAGAGGTGAGGACCTCCCGCATCAGGTGATCCAGTACCCCCTGCATGGGGGCCAAAATAACGCGCATAACGGCTTTCCGACGAGAGTGGGGAGAAAAAAGAGCGCAGATTGTAGTGGGGTTGCGGCCCGCTGTCAGCACCCGCTCAAACTCTGTTAGGCTAGAGGGAGATAAATCAGGGGAGGAGAGGGAATGAAGCGTTGGTGTCTGATGGCGCTCGGGTGGTTGGCGTTTGTCACCGGTATTGTGGGTATTGTGCTGCCGCTATTGCCGACGACCCCGTTCATGTTGCTGGCTGCCGCCCTGTTTGCCCGCTCGTCGCCCCGTTTTCATCGCTGGCTGCTGACCCATCCCTGGTTTGGCCCGCCCATCGTGGATTGGCAACAGTATCGCGGTATTCGTCGTCAGGCCAGACGGCGTGCCATTATCTTCATTTTGCTCACTTTCTCGGTGTCGCTGGCGGTGGTGCCACTGCTGTGGGTCAAGGGGCTGCTGGTTGTCATAATGGTGATCCTGCTCACCTGGTTAATGCGCCTGCCGGTGCTGGAGCCAGTTGCAATGGCGAAGTGAAGTCCCTAAGCTATTGCAGCAATAATGCTATGGAGTCGGCCTGTCATTTTTGCGTGACAGGCTTTTTTATTTCCCGCAGAAGGGAATTGAGAAAAAATGGCCACCCCTGGGTCAAAAAAATAAGCGGTCAACACATGAATCCGGAAACCCTGAAATTTATCGAAGCAAGCATCAAGACCATTCCCGACTATCCGAAGCCGGGGATTCTGTTTCGTGACATCACCAGCCTGATCGAGAATGCCGAAGCCTTCAAGGCCACCATCGATCTGCTGGCCAATCATTATCGTGATCAAGGGATCACCAAGATTGTTGGTACCGAAGCCCGTGGCTTCATTTTCGGTGCACCGGTTGCCTTCGCCATGGGGCTGGGCTTCGTGCCAGTCCGCAAGCCGGGCAAGCTGCCGCGCGACGTGATCGAGGAGTCCTATGCCCTCGAGTACGGCACTGACACCCTGCAACTGCACACCGATGCCATCGTGCCCGGTGACAAGGTGCTGGTAGTGGACGATCTGCTGGCGACCGGTGGTACCGTCGATGCGACCGTCAAGCTGATCCGCCGCGCCGGTGGTGAAGTGGCCGATGCGGCCTTCATCATCTCCCTGCCGTCTCTGGGTGGCGATGCCCGCCTGACTGCCGCTGGCATCAAGGTGCTCTCACTGGTTGAACTGGCCGGCGAGTAATGCCTCTTCGGCCCGATCCTCTGCATCGGGCCAGCATGCAACCGATGCCCTTGCGGGCATCGGTTTGAAAATCAAGCGATCCCTCCCGCTCTGACCGATAGCCGATACAGCCAGCCCGCCATTTGTGTTAGCATCCGGCCTCAATGCCCTGTCTTCCCTGCATGATGGATTTATGAGCTATCAGGTTCTGGCGCGTAAATGGCGCCCCCATACGTTTGAACAAGTGGTAGGCCAGCAACATGTGCTGACCGCCTTGACCAACGCCCTGGATCAGGGACGGCTGCATCACGCCTATCTGCTGAGCGGTACCCGCGGGGTCGGCAAGACCACCATCGCCCGTATTCTGGCCAAGAGCCTCAACTGCGAGCAGGGGATCAGCAGTCATCCGTGTGGCGTCTGCGATACCTGCCGCGAGATCGATCAGGGCAACTTTGTCGACTTGCTGGAGATTGACGCGGCGTCCCGCACCAAGGTGGAAGATACCCGCGAGCTGCTCGACAACGTGCAGTATCGTCCGGCCCGTGGCCGCTTCAAGGTCTATCTCATCGACGAAGTGCACATGTTGTCGCGCCACAGCTTCAACGCGCTGCTGAAAACCCTGGAAGAGCCGCCCCCCTATGTGAAGTTTCTGCTGGCCACTACGGATCCGCAGAAGCTCCCCATTACCATTCTCTCGCGCTGCCTGCAGTTTCATCTGAAGAGTCTGGATCAGACCCAGATTGCCAAGCAGCTCGAATGGGTGCTGGATCAGGAGGGACAGCCCTTCGAGCCGCGCGCCCTGCTGGCACTGGCCAAAGCCGCCGACGGTAGTATGCGCGATGCCTTGAGCCTCACCGATCAGGCGCTGGCCCACGGCAATGGCAGCGTGCGCCTCGAGAGCGTACTGGCGATGCTGGGCACGCTCGATCACCGCCATCTGCACCAGCTGCTGGAAGCCATTTTGCGGCAAGATGCCCCCGCGACCATGGCCAAGATCACCGAGATCGCCACCCTGGGCCCCGATTTTGATCAGCTTCATGCCGAGCTGGAAGGCTTGCTCCATCGCATCGCCATGGCGCAGCTGCTGCCAGCCAGTGTGCAGGAGCAGGGGGCGGATGCCGATTCCCTGCTGCAACTGGCCAAGGCGATGAGTCCAGAAGAGGTGCAGCTCTGCTACCAGATTGTGCTGGGGGGTCGTAAAGATCTGCCCTGGGCCCCCGATGGCCGCACCGCACTGGAAATGACTTGCCTGCGAATGCTCGCCTTCTCGCCAAGGCGCGACGCCCTGCATCCGGCCAGCCTTACTGCGCTGCCCCCGTCAATGACGAGCAGTGCCACGCCGGTTGCCTCTTTGCCGGGAAAGCGCCCGGCCGCTGAATCGGCCGCACTGGCACCGATCAGCGGCGCCGTGCCCGCGGTTGATGCCTCCCAGCCTGCGATGGTGGATGACACTGCTAACGCTGCCAACAGCGAGGAGGAGGCGCAAGCCGCCGAGCTGTTCAGTCAGCAGGATGAGCTGCTGCGCGAAGCTGCGGGCATGGGGTATCAACCCGAACCTGCTCTGCCAAATGCGCAGCCCGATGTGCTTGCGCACTCAGCCGCACAGCCCGCTGATGCTGGCGAGCATGCCTCAGCCGATACGGACTATTCCCGTGGCGAGTCGCTGACCGCCGCCTTCGAGTCCGCGCTCGAACCGACAGCTGTGCCTGTTGTCGCTGCTGAACCGGTATCAGCGGTATCGAGCATGCAGAGCCTGCTGGGCAAGCGAAATATGCTGCGCAGCCGCCAGCGTGGTCAGGATGCCCCGGCGGCGCCCGCGCCGCGCGCGGTGCCGGTTGCGCCAGCTAAACCTGTGGCGCCCGCCGCTGCAACGGTCGTCACCCAACAGCCAGCTCCGGTCAGCCAACCGGCCGGGCAGGGGATGGCGGCGATGGGTCACTATGATGATCTGCCGCCGGTGGATCTCTATGGCGACGATTACGAGCCGCAGGGTGACAACGGGGAATACGAAGAGTACCTCAATCAGGGCTTTGCCGAGCAGGCCCCGGTTCTGGGCCACGCGCCTGTCACGGCTCCGGCCCAGCCAACCGATCTGCCACCCTGGGATCTCGATGGGCAGCCGAGCTATCGACCCGGTGAGCGCGGCGCTACGGCACCTGCGGTGACGCCAGCCTCAGCGACCCAGCCACCCGTTGCTACCACGGCGCTGGCTGCTGCTCCCGTGGCGCAGCGCGAGCCCGCCCAGCCGGTGATGGAGACCATCGATTGGGATGAGCTCGAGAGCGATGAGGAGCCGCAAGAGGGGGAGGCGACCCGCCTTATCCCTTCGTCACTGCTCAATGGTTGTGGCGACCCTTGGGCCGAGCTGATTGCCCACACTCAGGTGGGTGGACGGCTGCGCCAGCTGGCCATCAACTCGGTGATGACGCGGGAAGGGGACAAGGTACTGCTGACCCTCAAGCCCGAGCAGCGCCATCTGGTGAGTGACAAGGCGCGCGCCGATCTGGCCGAGATCATCGGCCCGGCGCTGGGGCAACCGGTGCAGGTCGAGGTGACGCTCGGTGTGGTGCCTGACAAGGAGACTCCCCTCGAGATCGAACACCGCCTCTATCTGGGGGTGCGCGAGCAGGTAACCCGGGATCTGGAGCAGGATCCCAACGTGCAGTTTTTAGTTCAGCGGTTTGGTGCCGTGCTTCATCACGAGAGCATCGAGCCCCTCAACCGCTAAATTCCGTGGCCGGGAGCTCGCTTCCGGTTGAAAAGCAGTTTGGCTGTCCCCATCTAGGACAGACAAGCCCACAGCCCGGCGCTGGATGCCGGATTTCAAGACGAGAGACGACATATGTTTGGTAAAGGTGGAATGGGGAACCTGATGAAACAGGCCCAACAGATGCAAGAGCGTATGCAGAAGGCGCAGGAGCAGCTGGCTCAGATGGAAGTGACCGGTGAAGCCGGTGCTGGCATGGTCAAGGTCACCATGACCGGTAGCCACAGCGTCCGTCGCATCGAGATCGACCCCTCCCTGATGGAAGATGACAAGGAGCTGCTGGAAGATCTGGTCGCCGCCGCGTGCAATGATGCCGTGCGTCGTGTGGAAGAGCAGAACAAGACCAAGATGGGCGAACTGACCGGTGGCATGCAACTGCCGCCAGGTTTTAAGATGCCCTTCTAAGGCGACTCTCCCCGCGCATTCTTGCTCCCTTGTCGCTGGCCATTCGGGCCACGGCAAGGGGGACGGCCGAGAGACCCAAAGACGCAGCCGTTATCGTTCAGGCGATAGGCTGCGTTTTTTTATGGGCGCCGCTCAAGCCCTTGTCTGCCTGCTATTGCTCACCCGCCGCTCAGCGCCGTCTTTTGTCGATCGCATCTGGTTGGCCGTCCTTAATCGAAAAGCCTCGTTCACTTCACCCTCCCTTCACATCGGGATGGAGAATGGGTGGCTCGTTCAAGATTAAAAGGCGTGTTTGATGATCATGACAATCATGATGCGTACCGGTGCCGTGCTGGCAGCCATGGGCGTGTGCTGTCTGGTGGCTTTTGAACTGATTGGTTCTACCGTCGGTGAAGATGGCACCTTGCATGAACCCTTCGGCTTGATCCCCATCGGTTTGTTGCTGCTCGGTGTGGCGATCTTGTTGCTGCTGGCCGGGGCAGTCAAGGGAGTGTGGCTGCGCCATCACGGCCGCACATAACGCCTTGGGATGGTGGACGAGGCTGCGGGATGCCTGATCCAGGCATCCCGCTGACTACCACTGTGCAGGAGGGAGGCAACCGTACATCGAGATGAGCAAAGGTGTGCTCGGTGACCTCATCGGTATGGGGTCTGGCCGGGCAACAGCCAGATGCGTTGTAAAAGGGGTGGCTTTCGCTTATTTGGCGTGCAGAAACAGCTCTTCAATGGACATCGGGGTGTTGAAGTAGTGCGTCACGGCATTGGCGAGATAGGGCAGCAAATCATCCTCCCGGATCTCGTCTGCCAGCCGGGTGTCCGGCTCTGCCTTGAAACGGGGCGCATGCACGGTTTTGCCCTGATTTTCGAGGAATTGGGCAATCCCTGCCGCTGACGCCGTCGCCCATTGGCGATGGGGGGGCATGGAGGCAAATTTCAGCAAGGGTTCTTTGGTGTTGTCAATCATCGGCAGGTTCATCGCAAGCTCCTCGGTCATGGAGTGAATATTATACAGCTCGGGCCTGAACGAATCCTTTTTGGCCCGTAAAAACGATCAGGCTTATCGACTATTCCGGTTTGGCGGGATTGGGCGGGATCGGCATAATGGTGGCTTGCCGTATTGAGGAGATTGTATGAAATATATCGGAGCCCACGTCAGTGCGGCCGGCGGGGTGGAGAATACCATCGCCCGCGCCCAGGCCATCGGGGCCAACGCGTTTGCCCTCTTTACCAAGAATCAGCGTCAGTGGCAGGCGGCCCCCTTGTCGGAGACCACCATCCGCGCCTTCAAGGTGGCCTGTGACAAGGCCGGTTTTCTGCCGGAGCAGATCCTGCCCCACGACAGCTATCTCATCAATCTTGGCCACCCGGATCCCGATGGTCTGGCCAAATCCCGCGATGCCTTTCTCGACGAGATGAAGCGCTGCGAGCAGCTGGGGCTCTGTTATCTGAACTTCCACCCCGGCAGCCATCTCAAGCAGATCCCAGAGGCGGCAAGCCTCAAGCTGGTGAGCGAGTCGATCAACTGGGCGCTGGAGCGCAGTGAAGGGGTGACGGCGGTGATCGAGAATACCGCCGGGCAGGGGACCAACCTCGGCTGGTCGTTCGAGCAGCTCGCCACCATCATCGAGGGGGTGGAGGACAAGAGCCGGGTCGGGATCTGTTTCGATACCTGTCACGCCTTTGCCGCTGGCTACGATCTGCGCACCGCAGAGAGCTGCGCCGCCGTCTTTGCCGAGTTCGACCGCACTGTGGGTTTTCACTATCTCAAGGGGATGCATATCAACGGCGCCAAGTGCACCTTCGGCAGCCGGGTCGATCGTCACCATAGCCTGCGGGAGGGCAATCTGGGGGAGGCGGTGTTCCACCACATCATGAATGATGATCGCTTCGATCGCATTCCGCTGATCCTCGAGACCATTGACGAGTCCATCTGGGGCGAGGAGATCAGCTGGTTGCGCAGTCTGGCGAAGTGATAGTCAGCGAGCGGATTAAAAGAGAGGGAGCCACGGGCTCCCTCTCTGCATGTTGCTTTCCGCCATAGGCGCTCTGGTTTGCTATCGATGATCTGGTCGGGGGTTAGTCCGGGCTGATCACCTCGGCCTCGTTCACCTGAGCCCGGCAGAAGTGGAGAAAGTGGCGCAGGGAGGCGGAGTGGTACTTCTGCTTGTGCCAGATGAGGGAGAGCTGGCGCGGGAAGCGGCGGGTGAGGGGAAGGGCCACCAGTCGGCCATCCTTGAGCCGATCGGAGACCGCCAGCCGGGAGATGAAGGAGATCCCCAGCCCCTTCTCCACCGCCAGCATTACCGCCTCCAGGGTGTTGAGCTCAAGCCCTGCCTGCCAGTGGGGCAGCTCGGGCTGGATCTGCTGGATAAACTGCTCGCGGCTGCCCGATTGCGCTTCACGCAGCACCCAGGTCTCGCCGCCCAGTCGGGAGAGAGAGAGCTCCGCCTTGTCGGCAAGCGGGTGGCCGGGGGGGGCCACCACCAGCATCTCGTCCTGCAGCCAGGGTTCGGCGAGCAGGTCGGGGTGGTGGTTCTCCCCCTCGATCAGCGCCATATCCAGCTCGAAGTTGGCCAGCGCATGGCAGAGCAGGTGAGTGTTGTTGATGGTCACCTTGGGGGGCAGCCCCAGCTCCTGTTTGCTGCTGGCGAGCAGGGTCGGCAGCAGGTAGTTGCCGATGGTCTGGCTGGCGCCCAAGCGAAGCTGGCCGCTTGGCTCGGCATCGGGGCTGAACAGGTTCTCGATATCCTGCATCCGGGTCAGCAGCTCTTCGGCGGCCGGTTGCAGCAGGCGCCCCTCGTTGTTGAGCTGCAATCTGGGGTGAATGCGATCAAACAGCGGGGTGGAGAGCTGGCGCTCCAGTTCCTGCAGCGACTGGGATACTGCCCCCTTGCTCAGGCAGAGCTCGTTGGCGGCAAGGCCAAGGTTTCCGTAGCGGGCAATGGTGGCGAACACTTTCAGCTGCTGCAGGGTCAGTTTCATGCTGTTTGGTTTTCCTGAACGATTGATTTAATTCATTTAGATATCGTAAACGATAAGGGGCCATTATCCTATCGCCATAGTCATCAATAGAAAGGTGTCATCATGATCGCAAGAACCCGTAAATCACTGGCTGCCGCCCCAACCCCCATGGCGGGTCTGGCGCTCGGCATCGCCAGCCTTGGTTGGTGTTGGGAGAATGCCGGTCACTTCGATGGCCGGATGCAGCTGCTGGGCGCCGCCGTTGCCGCCGTGTTGCTGGTGATCCTGACCTTCAAGTTTCTGCTTCACCCCCGTTTGTTGCTGCAAGATCTGGCTCACCCCGTGGTGGGCAGCGTGGTACCGACCTATGCCATGGGTACCATGGTGGTCTCCAAAGCGCTGGGGATGATTGCGCCGCAAGCGGGCGAGGCCCTCTGGCTGTTTGCCGTGGCGGTTCACCTGCTGTTCCTGGCCACCTTTATCTGGCATCGCGCCAAAGAGTTTGAAATCCACCACATGGTGCCGAGCTGGTTCGTGCCGCCGGTGGGGATCATCGTGGCGGATGTGGCCTTCCCGGGCGGTCAGTTTGCCCCGCTGGCCAACGGTCTGCTCTGGTTCGGGATCATCTGCTACGGCCTGATGCTGCCGCTGATGCTCTATCGCCTGATCTTCAGCCATGAAGTGCCGGATGCAGCCAAACCGACCATCGCGATCCTGGCGGCCCCTGCCAGCCTCTCTCTTGCAGGTTACCTGACCGTCAGCCAGGATCCTTCCTTGCTGCTGGTGGCTGTGCTGCTGGGGATCGCCATCCTGATGACCGGCATCATCTATCTGGCCTTCATCAAGCTGTTGCGTCTGCCCTTCTCGCCGGGTTATGCCGCCTTCACCTTCCCGCTGGTGATCGGTGCCACCGCCCTGTTCAAAGTGGCCCATCTGGTTGAAGGGTTTGCGCAAGCGGCCCACTATGTGGAGCAGATCAGACTGCTGGCCCACTTCGAGCTGGGGGTGGCTACCGTGATCGTCGGCTATGTGGCACTGCGTTACCTGATGTTCTTTCTGCCGCAGCGTGATACCGCAATGAACAACGGCATGGCTCGCCAGGGGGCTCACCGCTAACGCTTGACGAGGTGACATCGGAACATGGTCAAGCAGTGTGCTCAGAGAGCGACGGGATAAGCGACCAGTCATACGATGGATGGACAAAGAACCACCACTCTGGTTGTGTAATAAGCAAGATGCCCCGCAGTGCGGGGCATTTTTTTGTGGTTTTTTGACCTCGCGCTCGTGTCGGGTTGCTGGCCATGAAATTAACTGGTATTACCTGTCAGGATGACTACAATGCACCACAACTTTTTTGCTTGACCCCGAATCATGTCTCCCCAAGATCCCGTATTTAACTCCTCCTTTGAAACCCGTTTTCTGCATCCCCGTTACTGGTTCAGCTGGCTGGCCCTCGGCCTGCTGATGCTGCTGGCTTTTGTGCCGGTGCGATTGCGCGATCGTTTGGCCGATGCTTTGGCGCCGCTGGTGTTGCGTGTGTCCAAAAAGCAGCTCTATATCGCCAGAACCAATCTGGAGATCTGCTTCCCGGACAAGAGCCCGGAAGAGCGCGATGCCATTGCGCTGACCTCGATCCGGGTCGGCCTCAAGAGTCTGCTGGGATTTGGCGAGTTCACCATGCGCAGCCAGCGTTATCTGATGAGCCGGATGCAGGTAAGTGGCTGGGAACATATCGAGGCGGAGCGGGCAGCCGGTCGGCCGGTGATCCTGGTGGTGCCCCACACCTGGCCGGTGGATGCCGCCGGTTACTGCTTCACCCAGCGCGGGGTGCCCATGTGCACCATGATGAAACGGGCGCGCAATCCGGTGTTTGATTGGCACCTCAACCGGGCACGGGCCAAGAACGGTTGCCGCGTCTATGAGCGCAGCGCCGGGATTAAGGCGGTGATCAGAACTATCAAGAGCGGTCGCAGCTTCTTCTACCTGCCGGATCAGGATCACGGCCGCGAGAAGAGCATCTTCGCCCCCTTCTTTGGCCACCCCAAGGCGACCCTGCCTGCCTTGCCCCGTCTGGTGCAGGTCAGTGGCGTCAAGGCGGTGCCGTTGCTCGCTTGTTACGATGAAGCGAACCACTGCTACCGACTGGAGATTGACGCACCGTTCGACAACTATCCCACCGAGGATGTGATGGCCGACACCTGCCGGATGAACGACATGGTGCAGCAGCAGCTGACCCGTCATCCCGGCCAGTACATGTGGTTCCTCAAGATTTTTGATACCCGTGAAGATCAGGAGGGACCGGATGGCCTTTATGAGGAGGGCATCCAGCGGATCCGCAAGGGATTGTCGCCCCACGGCTGATCCTGAATTTGTATGCATTGAAATGGCCCCATGTGGGCCATTTTTTTGTGATAACTAGTCTGATCAGTGCCTTGCAGGCTGGTGGCCAGCCTCTTGAGGGTAGAAAAAAATGTCAGGATAACTACAATAACTGTTTGTTTTTGATGACTTGATGGCCGCCATGTCCCCGTTAGATCCGGTATTTGATACCTCATTTCATACTCGCCTGCTCCATCCCAAATGGTGGGGGAGCTGGTGCGCACTGGGGCTGCTCTCCCTGCTGGCATTTACCCCGGCGAGGCTGCGGGACCGTTTTGCCGATCTGGTCTCACCGACCCTGCTGCGATTCTCGAAAAAGCAGGCCTATATTGCCGATACCAACCTCAAGATCTGCTTTCCCGAACTGGATGCCGCCGGGCGCCAGGCGCTGCTGCTCAAATCGATCCGGGTCGGACTCAAGACCTTTATGGGCTTTGGCGAGCTCAGCTGGCGCAGCAAGGCGCGGTTGACCCGCCGTATCAAGGTCACCGGCTGGGAGCATGTGCAGGTGGAGCAAGACGCGGGTCGACCACTGATCCTGGTGGTGCCGCACACCTGGGCGGTCGATATGATCGGTCGCTACTTCTCCATGATGGGCATCAACATGTGTACCATGATGAAAAGCCCGAAAGATCAGGTATTTGACTGGTACATCAACCGCGAGCGGGCCAAGGCGGGCAAGGTGTATGAGCGCAGTGTCGGCATCAAGCCGGCGGTCAAGACGATCCGCGCCGGTGCCAGCTTCTTCTATCTGCCGGATCAGGATCATGGCCGCGAGGCGAGTGTGTTTGTTCCCTTTTTCGGCCACCCCAAGGCGACCCTGCCGGCGCTGCCCAAGCTGGTGAAGCTGACCGGGGCCAGAGCGGTGCCTATCTTCGCCAGCTATGACGAGGATGAGGGGCGCTATCTGCTGGAGATCGAGCCGCCGTTTGACCCTTATCCCACCGCCGATCTGCTGGCGGATGTCAATGCCATGAACCGGGTGGTGGAGATGCAGGTGGCCCGCCATCCCGAGCAGTACATGTGGTTTCTCAAGATCTTCGAAACCCTGGAGCATCCGGTGGGGGATGACGGCCTCTATGAAGCGGGGATCCGGCGCATTCGTCAGGGCTTGCCGCCAGAGCCTTGAAAGTTGGCCCGCTTGCGGGCCATTTTTGTTGCTTCAGCGGCGGGTTAAGGTAAGCGGCCGTGCCGTTTTTTCAGGCGCTCATCTGGACAAAAACAGCGCAAACAGGGGATAAAAGGGTGTCTTATGAAAGGGAGAGGCAGGTGAGCGTGCGCGGAGCTATCTTCGAGAGCGGAAATAGGGTAAAAGGGCGGCCATGAAAATTCCAAATCGAATCCAACCTCTGGTTGATGACGGCCTGGTCGATGAGGTCGTCAGCCGGTTGATGAGCGGCAAAGAGGCCGACGTCTATGTAGTGCGCTGCGGCGACGAGATCCGCTGCGCCAAAGTCTATAAAGAGGCCTCCAAGCGCAGCTTCAAGCAGGCCGTGGTCTATCAGGAGGGGCGCAAGGTGCGTAACAGCCGCAGCGCCCGCGCCATGGAGAAGGGCTCCAAGTACGGCCGCAAGCAGCATGAAGAGGTGTGGCAGAACACCGAGGTCGATGCCCTGTTCAAGCTGGCTGCTGCCGGTGTGCGGGTGCCGCAGCCCTATGTCTGCCTCGACGGCGTCCTGCTGATGGAACTTATCACCGACGAGGATGGCAATGTCGCGCCGCGCCTCAACGATGTGGCACTCACTCCCGAGCAGGCGGTCATCGATCACCACAAGGTGATCCGCTATGTGGTGCGCATGCTCTGTGCTGGCCTTATTCACGGCGATCTCTCGGAGTTCAACGTGCTGGTGGATAGTCAGGGCCCCGTCATCATCGACCTGCCCCAGGTGGTGGATGCCGCCGCCAACAACCAGGCCAAGGCGATGCTGGAGCGGGACGTCAACAACATGCGCAACTACTACGGCATGTATGCGCCCGAGCTGCTCAAGACCCGTTATGCCCAGGAGATGTGGGCGCTGTTTGAAGATGGCAAGCTCACCCCCGAGAGCGAGCTGACCGGCCACTTTGAAGAGAGCCGTGCCGCCATCGATCTCGATTCCGTGCTGCACGAGATCGAGAGCGCCGAGGAGGCCTATGCCCGCCAGGCCCGGATGAAGGCCGAGCAGGAAGACAGTTACTAACGGCTTGCCACTCTCGCCACAAGAGCGCCTTCGGGGCGCTCTTTTTATTGCTGCATCGACTGCGGCCGGGGGGCTAGCTGGTACATCTCCAGCCAGCGGCGATCCCCCGGATGGAAGCGCCGCCCCAGCAACACGCCACCGGCGGCCGTAATGACCTTGCGGGAGGCCAGATTATCTTCGCCGCAGCTGATCAGCACCGGTACCGCCAGCACCTGCTGTTGTACCCAGCGCAGCAGCACGGTTGCGGCCCCTTCACCACGGCGAGAGGGGCGGGTCTCGTAACCGATATGACCCAGCCACTGGCGGGTTGCCTCATTGTCGCCGTGACGCAGGCGCAGGGTGGCGATGATCTCCCCGCCATCGAGGGCAAAATAGGTGGTGGCAGGCAGATATCCGTCGGGCAGGTTGCGCCCTTCGGCGTGGTCCAGCAGGCTCTGTAGCCAGCCGTCCGGATCAAATTGCGCCACCTGATAGAGCGGCAGTCCCGCTTCGGCACATTCGGTGACATAGCGGCGGTAGGCCGGCGCATCTGCCAGCCTGGCCGGGCGGCACTGCAGAGCGGGAACCGATCTCATGACAGGAGCACGCTGGGCTGCAGCGGTTGCGGTTCGCTGTGGTGGTGCTCCAGCACGCAGGCCCGTTGCCTTCCAGCCTGCTTGGCGGCATAGAGTGCCCGATCCGCCCGCAGGTAGGCCGCTGCAAACCCCTCGCCAGGATGCAGCGAGGTGAGGCCGATGCTGAGGCTGATAGGCCCTCCCGCCAGCGCTCCGGTTGCCTCGGCGATCTGCTGCTGCAGGGCGTGGCAGTAGGTGGGCAGGGTCTGCGGGTCTGCCATCCGCAGCAGGGCCAGCTCATCGCCACCGAGCCGACCGGCCATCCCCTCGGCGGGCAGGGTATTGGCGATTACATGGCCCACGGCCCGCAACATGGCATCACCGGCGGGGTGGCCGTGGCGGTCGTTGATCTGCTTGAAGTTGTCCAGATCGATCAGCAGCAGCTGGCCGGGGTTCGCCATCTCGCGGGCGCGCAGGGTCACCTGGCGTTCAAAATAGTGGCGGCTGAACAGGCCGGTCAGCTCATCCTGATTGGCACGCCGCTCCAGCTTGCGTTGGGTAGCCAGCATGGCCTGCTGCTGGCGGGTGTGAACCAGACTCAGCAAGAGATAACTGCGGGCGATGGTAAAGAGCAGGCTGAGCAGGATCACCGGCCCGAGCAGCGGATCGGTGAAGGAGTTGGCCGCCAGCTCCGGCTGCCAGAGGTGTTTGGCGATCCGCAGCAGTTGCAACAGCAGTTGCAGGGCGAGCAGCAGGATGGCAAAGCGCAGGACCCGATAGACAGGGGCCAGCCGCTGGTAGCGCCAGAGCTGCCAGATAAGCAGCGCAATCTGCAGCGAGAGTACGCCGGAGAGCACGATGATCCGGCTGTGTACATCAGTGAGGGGCTGCTGCAAGGTCGTCAGGGCAAACATGGCGAAACCGCCGACGGTGACGGCGGGCAGCAGCCAGCCGAACGGGTCGGCTTCACGCCGAAAGAAGTGGCGCATCCCCCGTTCATAGAGCAGAGGGGTCGCCATCAGCAGCAGGTTGGTCAGCAGAATATTGGCGAGCGAGGCTTCGCCCTCAAGGGGGCGCAGCAGCAGACAGCTGAAGGCACCGGCGATGGCCAGCTCGCTCCCCGCCCAGTAGAGCAGCGCCCTGATCTGGCGATGGCTGTACCACATGGCGGCGAAAATGGTAGCGACCCCCATATGTGACAGCGTGACGAACAGCACCAGACTCAACAACTGGGCCGAGGAAAACAGACTTGGCATCGAGGGCTCTCTGGAACGGTCACCTGTGAACGAACGGGCGATGGGGTATCGCCTGCTGGCAGTGGCCGATCACAACATGAATTCAACCTATTATCAATTGGTTAAATGGCCTGATGTGCTTGCTCCCGACTTCATGCACGATAGCGACTGCTGACTCGATTTATCGGGTGGTATGGCGCCATTTTATTGTCTTGTCAGTCAATTGTGCTGCGAGAAATATGGCCGTGTTGGCGACAATGTTGCCCCCACCGCCAGCCCTCGTGTTAATCGCAGATTGCAGCTGGCAAGCGCATCACGGTGGCCTTCCGGCCCAGATGGGTCAGCAGACGGCGCACGTCGTCGAGGCGGATGATCAGGGTAGCGGTGTTGACCAGCGGATGGCACTGCACCTGTTCGGCTTGCCAGATGGCTTCGTCCACCACCAGCTCTACGGCCTGTTCGCTATCGCGCACCATGGCGAGCAGGGTCACCGAGCCCGGGGTGAGACCGAGCACCGCATCGAGCCGCTCGGGGGAGCCAAAGCTCAGCCGCTTGACCCCGAGCATGACTGCCAGCGCCTTGAGATCGACCCGGCGCTCCTCCGGACTCACCACCAGAAACAGCCGCTCGCTTTTCGGATCGCGCAAAAAGAGGTTTTTGGTCTTGGCGGCGGGCAGGTCGGGCAGCAGCCTGCTCGCCTCCTCACAGGTAAACACGGGGGGATGATCAAAACGCTGGTAGCGGATGGCCAGCTGATCCAGCAGGGAATAGATTGCCACAGAGACTCCTTTCGTCGGCGAAGAGTGGTCAGAACCGGATGGGCGGGAATAACGACCGGATCGAGCTTACCAGTTTGACTCCCGCCTCGCAGCCTGCGTGACGATTGCGAGCTGGCACTGTATGAACGTACAATAGTCCCATTCTCGGACAGCCCCTTTACCTTCATGACTGCAACCCAGCCCACCGTACCCGCCACCCCGCCGCTCGACGGTTTTATCCTGACCCGCCACGGTCGGGACGTGCGCGGCCGCAACGGGCACGCAGCTAGCACCGAAATCGTGATGTGGCTCTGGAGCGCGCAGGGGCCGGTGCGGGTGGTGGTGCCGGGACAGGAGCCGGTTTTTTTCCTGCCGCAGAGCCACATGGCGGAAGCCGCCGAGCTGTTCAAAGGCGCCGGGGTGAGGGGGCGGTTTCGCCGCCTGCCGATGCACACCTTCGACGGTCGCCCCGTGGTGGGTTGCTATTTCGCCACCCTGAGCGCCTTTCACCGCGCCATCGAGCTGTTGCTCATTCGCGGGCTGGAGCACTTCGAGGCGGATATCCGGCTGCCGGAGCGCTTCCTGATGGAACGTTTCATCACCGCTGGCGTGCGCTTCGATGGCCGGGCGGTGAAGAAGGGCGGCAAGCAGGGATACTGGGAGGTGAACGAGGCACGCTGCGCACCGCAGGCGGTAACGCCAACCCTCTCCTGGGTGTCCCTCGACGTGGAGTGCGCCATGGACGGGGCCCTCTTCTCGGTCGGTCTTTACAGCGAACAGGATGCGCGGGTCATCATGATCGGCACCCCGGAATCGGATGCCGAGAGCTGGGGCACTCAGGTCCAGTGGGTAGAGGACGAGAGCGCCCTGCTGAGTGCGCTGGAGAGCTGGTTCAGCCTGCATGACCCCGATCTGGTCATCGGCTGGAACGTGGTTAATTTTGATTTTCGCCTGCTGCTACGCCGCGCCGAGCTTAACAAGCGGCGTCTGCGGCTCGGACGGGGGCGCGAGCTCTGCTTCTGGCGCTCATCCCGCAATGATCCCCAGACCGGCAACGTCATCATCCCCGGGCGCATGGTGCTCGATGGCATCGACACCCTCAAAAGCGCCACCTGGCAGTTTGCCAGCTACAGCCTAGATGCGGTGGCGAGCGAACTGCTCGGCCGCGGCAAGGATATCGAGGATGTGGCCAATCGGGGGGAGAAGATCACCGAGCTGTTCCACTCCGACAAGGAGGCGCTCGCCCGCTACAACCTGGAAGATTGCAAGCTGGTGTGGGAGATCTTCGACTACTGCCACCTCATCCCCTTTGCCATCGAGCGTGCTTCCCTCACCGGCCTTGAGCTGGACAGGGTGGGGGGCTCGGTGGCGGCTTTTACCAACCTCTATCTGCCGCGGCTCCATCGTGGCGGCTACGTGGCGCCCAATCTGCCTGCCGACGGCGGGCTGGCGAGTCCCGGCGGCTATGTGATGGACTCCAAGCCCGGTCTCTATCGCCATGTGCTGGTGCTCGATTTCAAGAGCCTCTATCCCAGCATCATCCGCACTTTTTGCATCGATCCCATGGGGCTCATCGAGGGGCTGCAGCATCCCGAGCTCGCCATTCCGGGCTTTCGCGGCGCCATGTTCTCCCGAACCCGCCACTTCTTGCCGGATCTCATCGCCACCCTCTGGGCGGCGAGGGACAGAGCCAAGGCTGCCAGCAACAAGGCGCTCTCCCAGGCCATCAAGATCATCATGAACTCTTTCTACGGCGTGTTGGGGTCGGGGGGCTGCCGTTTCTATGATCCGCGCCTAGCCTCATCAATCACCCTGCGTGGCCACAGCATCATGCAGCAGACCCGCGAGTGGATTGAGGCGAAGGGGTTCGAGGTGATCTATGGCGACACCGATTCCACCTTTGTCCATCTGGGGCGCGAGACCAGCCCCGATGAGGCGGACGAGATCGGCCAGCGACTGGCGCAAATGATTAACGATAACTGGGCTGCACTGATCAGGCGCGAATTCGATCTGCCGAGTTATCTCGAGATCCAGTACGAGACCCACTACCGCCGTTTTCTGATGCCCACCATTCGCGGGCTGGAGAAGGGGAGCAAGAAGCGCTATGCGGGGCTGGTTGGCAAGGCCAGCGAGGGGAGTGAACAGCTGGTGTTCAAGGGGCTCGAATCGGTGCGTACCGACTGGACCATGCTGGCCAAGCAGTTCCAGACCCGCCTCTATGAGCTGGTGTTTCACGACCAAGATCCCAGCGGTTATGTGCGCACCATGGTGGATGAGACCCGGGCCGGTCGCCACGACGATCTGCTGATCTACCGCAAACGGCTGCGCCAGAAGCTTGAAGAGTATCAGAAGAATGTGCCGCCCCATGTGCGGGCGGCGCGGCTGGCCGATGAGGAGAACTTGCGCCGCGGGCTGCCCCAGCGCTATCAGCATCGGGGCACCATCGCCTATCTGATGACCCTCAATGGCCCCGAGCCGCTGGAGTACCGGCGCAGCGCCATTGATTACGAGCACTATATCGACAAGCAGTTGCGGCCCATTGCCGACGCCATCCTGCCCTTTATAGGCGAGTCGTTCGACCGGATCTGCGGTCAGCAGCTGGATCTTTTCTGATTGGTGCAAGTTGGCACTTTACTTCCCATGAATACTGGATAAAAATACAGTTATAAATCATGGAGAAGTTTCCTATGCGTCTTGAAATCATCATCGACAGAAAACATCAGATCCCGACCTCGACCATGGAGGCGCTGCGTCAGGAGCTGCTCAAGCAGCTTGGCGAAAAATTCCCCGACATCCATGTGCGGGTCGCGCCGGGCAGTGCCATGGCTCTGACTGTCAGCCGTGCCAGCAAGGAAGACAAAGAGCTGGCCGAAGCCATGGTGCAGGAGGTGTGGGAGAACGCCGAGAGCTGGATGCCGGAAGAGAACGTCGCCTCCTGATCCCGCACTGTCAGTGGATAACTCGGGCGTTGGATACATGGGCGGCGGATAAACGGGCATGCCCGCTAACGCACCGTTGATCCCCGGACAACAAAAAACGCAGCCAGGTGGCTGCGTTTTTTGTTGGTGGCCAGTGGCGAGCGGTGGTTTCTGGCTCTGGATTGAGCCAGGTCCGTTATAGCCCCGCCCAGCTTTTCAAGCTCTGCTGCTGCACCCGGCGGTTGGCCTCGCTGATCTCCCCTTTGGCGCGCAGCTCCTTGATTGCGAGCGGCAGGGCGGCGCGGATCTCGTCACTGCTCATCCCGGCTTTGAGGGCCGGGTGATAGGCGAGCTTGAGCAGTACATAGTCCAGCCCGGTCAGGAAACTGTCGATGCTGTTGTCATTGAAGATGGAGGGAAACACCTTGTCCGAGTCGTTGGGCAGCCCCATCACCTGGGTGAACTCCTCCACCACGCAGTCAAGAAAACGCCCTTTGGCCCGGCTGTAGTCCACCGGAATGATGATGGTGGCACGGCTGATCTCGTGTTTCGCATTGGTTGCGAAGTTGGCCAGGCAGAGCCCCTCCTTGAGTGCCATCCCGACCGACGGATCGCCCCCCATGGTGCGGTTGGCCCAGCTCTTCATCTTGCTGTAGTCGGTCATGATCAGAGTGAGGTTGGGCTTTGCGGCCACCATGCTGATGGAGTGGCCGGTGATGCGAGCCAGATGGGCCGCCTGTACCTTCACCACGTCGGCCTGCAGCGGCTTGTCACCCGATTCGTTGATAAGTTGCAGCCGGATCGGCTGCTGCCAGCGGGCAAAACGGGTCTGCCTGGCTTCGCCATACTCCCGCTCCATGGCGATGGCCATAAAGCTCTCGGTGAGATAGCTGTCGCTCTGCCAGCGCGCATCGGCACGGGCGCTCTGGCCCGCGAGCAGAAGCAGCAGGGCCAGCAGCCCACGTGACGCGCGGCGGGGATAGTCAGCGCGGCCCAAGCTGGTCATTACCAAAGTGGCAATAAAGCGGGTGGCACAAAAGGAGATGGCGGTAAATGGCATGTTTCCTCCCTGAAACGGTTGTCAGCCTAGCGGCTGGCCTTGTCGATATCGCGCCAGGTGAGCCAGAGCCTGAGATCAAACTCCAGTTGATGATAGTCCGGCTCCATATGCTGGCAGAGCTGGTAGAAGCTCTTGTTGTGATCCTTCTCTTTGATATGGGCCAGCTCGTGCACCACGATCATTTTCAGGAACGGGGGCGGCGCCTCCTTGAACAGGGCGGCGATGCGGATCTCGTTCTTGGCCTTGAGCTTGCTGCCCTGTACCCGGCTGACGTAGGTGTGCAGGCCGAGGGCATCCTTGATCACGTTGATCTTGCCATCGAACACCACCTTTGACAGGGGCGCCGAGCTCTTGAGGTAGCGGTTCTTCAGCTCCATGGTGTAGGCAAGCAGCGCCTTGTCGCTCTGGATCGGGTGGCTTTCCGGATAGCGTTTGGCCAGCATCTCTCCCAGCTTGCCTGCCGCAATCAGCTGCTGTACCTGTGCCTTGAGAGGGTCGGGATAGCCGCCCAGATAAGTCAGTTCCGCCATGGTGTCACTCGTCACATCAAAAAGAGCGTCATTGTAGTTATCTCGGGCGGGCTTGCCTACTGCAGTAGCCCGCTGCAAGGGGCTCTGACGCAAGAAAAAGGGGCGGCCATTGCAACAATGGCCGCCCTGTTGAGCGCGATGGATGATCAGCGTCGGCGATAGAGACCCGGATCCACCTCTTCGTAGTGGCTGGTCAGGTATTGATAGAAGGCGAGGTGGGAAGGCGAGCTGGGCTTTTTAAGCTCCTCATTCACCCGATCCGGCTTGGCGATGATGAACTTCGGATTCTGGCGCTGGATATCGGCCAGTACCCGCTCGCGCACGTCGTAGGGGGGATTGACGTTGGCAAAGAAGAGGTAGGCGGAGGCCGGCTGGCGATCGGTCCAGAGATAATATTGCGGCTGGATGCCATCGACCCAGATCTTGTCGCTCGGGCTGGTCTCGGCCTTGATGCGATCAACCCGCACCTGGGCGGCGGGATTGAAGGGGCGACCCTTGAGGGTTCCTTCCCAGGCGTTGTTGATCATCAGCAGCAGCATGGCCAGCGTCGCCAGCCAGGGGGTGGCACTGCGCACATCCCAGGCGCGCCAGAGGGGGATGAGAATCAGCACCGGCAGCGCCCACAGCAGGCTGGTGCCGAGCACTTCGTTAACCCGCTCGAGGGACCACTCCTTGGTGCTCCAGCCAAAGGCGAGCTGCTGGGCCAGCAGCCAGCTGGCGGTCAAGACGACCAGCGAGATGCAGAGCAGGCCGATGGCATCTGCCTGCTGTTCGCTGCGATCCAGCAATACCGCCAGCGGCAGCAGAGCCAGCTGCAGATAGAGCACGTCGTAGTGATCGAACACATGGCCGGAGACCGAGTTGGCGATCAGGGTAAACAGCACCCCAAACAGGGTCGCCAGCAGGGCGGGCAGATACCACTCCTGACGGCGGCTCAGCATCAGAATAATGAAGGCGGGCAGCAGCATCACAAGGCCGGTGCGCAGCAGGCCGACGGCGCCCACCATGGGGGAGAAGCCGTTGCCGTAGCTCCCCTCGAAGAAGATGTCGAAGGCGTAGTATTTGAAGGCCGCCAGCAGATCATGTTGCTGGAAGTAGGCGTAAAGCGGGCCGCCAATCAGCGCCAGTCCCAGCAGGCTGGAGATGAGCAGCAAGATGGCATCGCGCCACTTTTCGTGTAGACACCAGTGGCAGAACAGCACCAGATACCAGGCGCCCCAGAAGGCGCCGTTGTTGGTGCGCATCCAGGCAACGATGGCGAAGGTGAAGGCCGCCACCAGTGCGGGCCACCAGCGAAATCCCTTGTCCAGCAGCAGGGTAATGAAGGCCCACTGGGCGATGAGGGCGAGGTGGAAGGTCCAGTCCTCGGTCATGTTGCCGTAGTAGTAACGGGTGCCGTAGAGGGCCAACACCGCCAGCATGGCGCCGAGCCGTGCCTTGAACGAGAGGCCAAGCTGGGCAAAGGCCTGCCAGCTGGCCAGCAGTCCGAGCCAGCAGAGCACCCACTCCAGCGCCCAGATCCCGACAAATCCCCCCATTCCATAGCCCAGCGCATCGAGGGCGAAGATCATCGGCCCCTTGATGTCGATCATGTCGCGATAGAGCACCCCTCCTTCGCTCCACATCTTGCCCATCACCGCGAACAGCGAAGCATCAAAGCCCGGCGCCATGGCGTGGAAGAGCGGGTTGCGCAGACAGAAGAGCAGCGCCAGCAGGGCAGTCAGCAGCACGATGGCTGGCTTGATGCCCGGGTTGACGCGAGGAGGGGTGAAACGGATGGAGTGATTCATGAAGTCGCCTGTTCCTGCAGCTGGTCTTGAAAGCGGGCCTATCTTGCCGAGCTAGTGAGTGCGATGCAATGGGGCGGGCCCGTGTGGGGCAAATATTCTCGAAAAAGCCCGGTTCTGGAAGGGAACCGGGCGCTGGCTGCGGCAATATTGGCCGTCAGGGGGATGTGGCAAAGGCATCCCCCCTCTGCATCAACGGATGTACTCAAGCAGGGGCGGCTGCGCTTCCAGCGCTGGCAGATGGCGAGCCCAGCGGATAAAAGCATCGGCCAGGGTGATGCCGAGCTCCTGATTGTGCTGGGTCAGGGTACGCGCCAGTGCGGTGTAGCCCTCCTTGCCGGAGGCGGTATAGGCGCTCGACACCCCGCGATAGACCTGTTCGGCATTAACCGCTTGCCACTGGCCGGGGGCGGCTTCCCACTCCAGTCGGGTGATGCGCTGGCCCTTGGGCATATTGGCCTGATAGGTGAATCGTATTCCCGCGGTGTAGGGGAAGCTGCCGTTGCCATTGCCGATCACGCCGTTGTTGGTGGCGTTGTCGATGGCGTTCTCCAGCGCTTCCGCCAGCTCGTGGCCGTGCACCCGATAGAGGGTGAGCGGAATGGCAAAGGGCAGCAGGCGACCGGCGATATCCGCTTCGCTCAAGGGGCCTGGCTCCAGTGAGCAGCGCACGCCACCGGCGTTGTGCAGGGCAAAGTCCACCTCACCCACCTGTTCACGGGCGGCGGTCAGCATGGCGCGGGCCACCAGCGGGGCGAGTTGGCTGCCGTGGGGCAAGGTGGCATCCGGCAGCCGCTGATGGGGCAGTGGCGCCGCCAGCCGGGTAACGATGCGCTGGCTCATGGTCTCGATTTCTGGCCGATAGCGTTTGGCCAGATGTTGTTCAAGTTGTGGATCCGGCTCGCAGAAGGTGAGCCCGGCGGGTGGGGGGGAGGCGAATGGCCAGGGCTGCCAGGGGAGCCACTCCAGCTGCCCCTCACTTTGCACGACGCGGCCCGCCTTATCGAAGGTGAGCTCGCAGACACCGAGGCAAAGTGCGCTGTGGCCAGCGTGCAAAATGGCCACCCCGTTGTTCATCAGCGGATAGCTGCCTTCGCTTGGCAGACCCAGCGGCGCGAGATCCCCCAGCAGGCTGTGGGTATGGCCGCCGATGATGAGGCTGAGCTCGGGGAAGCGCTCGGCCAGCAGCTTGTCCTGATCCAGCCCGAGGTGGCTCAGCAGCACGATATGCTGGATCCCTTCGCTCTTGATCTCCCGCAGCACCTTGGTGAGGGTGTCGGCCACCGCGTGGAAACGGGTGTGGGGATCCGGGTTGGCGATGGCGGCCATCTGGGCGAGGGTGATGCCAAGCAGCGCAAAGGGAACCCCGTCGATCACCCGGCGATGCCAGGGCTGATGGGCATCGTAGAGGTGGGGGATATCCCACAACCCGAGCGGCGTATCGGCCGGCTCCTGGCTGTTGTCCAGATTGGCGGCCAGCACCGGAAAATCGAGTTGGCGCAAGAACTCCACCAGCGGGCCATTGCCCAGATCGAACTCGTGGTTGCCGAGCACCATGGCATCGGGGGCCAGCATGGCGAGCAGGTCGGCGTTGGCGCGCCCTTTGAAGCGGTTGAAATAGAGCGAGCCCTGAAAGGAGTCGCCACCGTGCAGAAACAGAAAACGCTGGCCGGCTGCTGCGGCTTGGGAACGCAGTTGGGTCAGACGGGTCAGGATCCGGGCATAACCGCCGCACTGGGTGCGCCACTGGCTTTCACCGACAGGGGAGAAGCTCATGGGCGCGCCATCGAAGTGGGAGTGGCAATCACTGAAATGGGCAAGTTGAACCGTAATACTCATCTCGGTCCTCCTTAGGGGAAAATGAGCACCGAGTCTACTGCAAAGGGGGGGGAGGATACCAGCCCGGCAGGGTGCCGGGCTGGTCAGCGATCAGGCGGGCACCATGATCTGGGTGGCAATGATCACCACCAGCAGGCCGACGCCCACCGGCAGGGAGGTACGTTTAACCACCTCGAACGGCGAAAGTTTGCCCATCCCCGCACAGGCGACCACCACACCGGAGACCGGCGAAATGGTGCGACCCAAGTTGGAGGCTTGCAGCATCGGGATCACCAGATAGGCCGGGTTGATGCCCAGGCTGCTGGCCAGGTTGGGGATCAGCTCCACGAAGGCGTAGAAGGGGGCGTTGCCCGAGCCAGTGGTGAAGGCGGCCAGGGTGGTGATCACCACCAGTGACAGCATCATGATCATGCCACCCGAGCCGAGATCCTGGGCGTGGGTCAGCAAGGTGTCGATAAAGCCGATGGTCATCAGACCCTGGGCGAAGACACCGGCACCGACCAGCAGCATGACCACACCGGCAAAGGCGTCAGCCATGTTGCGCCAGCAGACCTGCAGACCGTCCAGCAGCTCCTTGCCATTGCGGATACGCACGAGTTCCAGCAGGCTGGCCAGCACCATGCACATCACGATGATGGTGACGATATCCAGCTGCGGGCCCCATTTGCCGTCAAATATCAGCACCCCGATGATGGGGGTAAACGGCAGGATGGCGTAGAAAGCGGGGGCGGTAGTCACCAGATCGCCCGGTGCAACCGGCTCGTTGTGCTCGCCGGATTTCTGATCAAGGTAGCGCTGCCAGAAGAAGTGGGTCACCGCCATACAGGCGATCGCAACCAGCGAGATGGGCAGGGTCAGCTTGAAGGCAAAATCCAGCAGTGGCATGTTGGCGGCCTGGGCGGCCATTACCACGTCACCGGAGGTCGGTGCCAGAATGATGGCGGCTGGCGAGGCGCACACGGCTGCTGCCGCACCACGGGAGATCCCCATGTTGACCATCAGCGGGAACAGGGTCGCCATCAACAGCACGCCGAGGCCGGTGGCAGAGCTCACCGCCAGCGACATGGCACAGGCAACCAGATAGGCGGCCACCAGCAGGATGTAGGGGGACTTGATGATGCCGAGCGGTTTGCTGGCCAGCTTGACCAGAATGGTGTTGGCGCCGATATGGCTCATGTAGCCGGCGAAGCCGCACAGCACCATGATCAGCATCCCCAGTCCACCGCCACGATCGTTGAGCAGGAAGCGGATGTATTCGAAGATATCGGTCGCAATGTAACCGGTGCTGACCACCTTGCTCGGCAGTACCGGCTTGCCCATCATGGCGGTGACGACCAGCAGCAGCAAGCCACCGCTCAGCAGCACCCCGGTCGCGGAGTATCCTTTGAAAATGGCACGGCCCACCACCAGGGTGACCAGGGTGCCAATAATGAGTTCCAGCATATGTTGCCTTCTGATTGGATGAGAGTGGAGGGAGTCTATTCCGATAGGGGTAGGCTGGCGACCGGAAACCGGATGTTGTGTGAGCTAAATCAACGTTTCACCCCGTGAACAGAATTAAAGAAAGGTAAAGGCACTTTACCCAGCGGGTTTGGCTACCTACCCTTGCCAGCTTTGGGTATCTTTTGAGGCTTTTATATGGCAATGGGTGATTTTATAGGCGTTAAACGCTGTCTTTTCCTGCTTTCGCTGCTATTTTCACCTACTTGCGTGTTTGCGGTGACCAATGACGGTTTTCATCAAACCGGCCCCCATCAGGCGGTCGCCATGCGGCGTCTCATGGCACCCCACTCTTACGGCGTACTGGTGGTCGCCGAGGGGAACAGACCCCGTTTTGCCGCGCTGGCATCCAAAACCACCGAAGCAAACTGCCTGGCTCGTCACGCCATCCGGGTGGATGGGGTCGCGCTGCTGGCCACCCCGCGATTTTATGGCAAAGAGGGAAAACGGGGTCTTTGCGAGCTGTGGCTCAACGAGGGGGCAGATCAGGACTTTTTTGCCAACCGTCTTAAAAATGATCATTTTATTCAGATAGATGGTCATGACATCAATGTGAAAAATTACCACCTCGACTGGCAGCGGATCAGCCGCCATGCTCAATAAAAATACAGTTTTGGCCTTGTGCCATACTCTGCTCACGCAACCTGTGAGCGTGCTCTGATTTCTGGGCCCATCATTGTATTGCGCCGCTTCGTCGTCACACATAGGCTATACCCGTCATCTGTGTGGCGGTGGGGTTCACCAAGGTTGGTACTCCGCCCGTGCAATCAAGGAAGGTAGTCTGGCATGGTCAGCAAGGTTTATGGAGTAGTGGGGGTCGGGTTGTTGCTGTTGCCCCTGATGAGTCAGGCTCAGCCGAGCCGGCCGCAAGTGGTGCCAGAGTCCCGCATCAATGTCCGTTTTTATGAGGTCCATGCAACCAGCCCGGACCAGCTTGCCCGTGCGATTGCCCAGAGTGCCCCCAAGGTAAATGGCAAGCCTGTACTCGGCAAGGCGAGTTATCAGATGGACTGGCAGCTGGAAACCGAGCAGGGGCAGGGGCTGTGCCAGCTTAAACGGGTGACGGTCACCACCAACGCCACTGTGTTGTTGCCCCGTTGGCGTGAGAGCGCGAGCAGTAACGATCCTGCCCGTCAGCGCTGGGGACGGCTACTCTCCAGCATGTTTGACTACGAGTCCCGCTTCAAGGAGATGGTGCTGCAAGGTGCCAATCAGGTGGGCGGGGCGATTGCGGCGCTACCCGACCATGCCGATTGTCAGGCGCTGCGCTATGCCGCGTGGGCGGCGGGCAGTGGCGAGCTGAGCAAGGTCAAGGGGCGACTCGAGGATTTTCAGCGTCAGACCGGCTACGGCGAACAGCTCGGGGTGCATTGGCCCAAGTGAGCGCTATATAGGGCCCGATATCCTGACCTCCTCTATATCGCAAGATTTGATAAATAGAATGGCCGCCCGATGGGCGGCCATTCTATTTGTTTGCAGAGTCCGGTTTAGGCCAGCGCTTTGCCCTTGAGCAGCTTGCGCACCCAGTAACGGGCAGGGTGGAGCGCCTCCAGCAGATCGGCGGCCAGCGGCAGGGGATCGCCGCAGATCTCGCTGGCGAGCAGCTCACCACAGAGCGGCGCCGAGCAGAGGCCCCGTGAGCCGAGCGCCCCCAGCACATAGAGGCCGGGGTGAAGAGGCAGCGGCGGGGCGTTGTGCTGATCACTCTGCAGATGAGCATAGTGATCCGCCAGCCCCTGCAATCTGGCGACTGGCCCCACCACCGGCAGGTGATCCCGACTGGCGCAGCGCACCCCGACCCGTGCCTCATTACCACTCACATCCACTTCGGCGGGCCAGGTTTGCTCCGGCAGACAGGCTTGCAGCCGCGCCTGATTCTGGGTTTGCTCCTCGGCACGAAACTCGAGACTGCTCTGGTTGCGGCCATAACTGGCGCCGATGCAGTGCTGCTCGTTGTGCATCGGGGTGAGGTAGCCATCGTAACAGAGCACGGTCTTGAGCTGACGCAACGTGGCCGTGGTCGGCACATGGCTCACCTGACCGCGCACCGGATAGAGCGGCAGTTCGGCAAAGGGGAGTAGTGCTGGCAACTGGTAGCCGGCGGCGACCACCAGATTGGGGGTCTGCCAGTGGCGGCCATCTTTGCTCTCTACGTGCCAGCCATCTGCCTGTTCGGCAATGGTGCTCACCTTTGCGTGGTACTCCACCTGCAACAGGCCGCTGGCTTGCGCCTCTTTTAGCGCTGCGCGGGTGAGATCGGCCGGACAGAGCCAGCCCCCCAGCGGATAGCTGACACCGCCATGTCCACTGGGCAAGCCAGATATCGCTTTTGCCTCTGCGGCGGAAAGGGGTTGCATCAGCTCGGGCGGGAAGGGGCCCTGACTCATCTTGGTCAGCTTGGCGCGGGATTTGTCGTCATAGCCCAGCTGTACCACACCGCATAATTCGAAAGCGATGGGATGGTGCTCGGCCAGTGCCAGCAGCCGTTGGCGGGCATAGCCAAAGGCGAGCGAATAGAAGCGCGACAGCGCATCGTGCTCGCCATTGAGCAGTGGATAGAGCGCGCCCTGGCGGTT
The DNA here is from genome assembly GCF_001921245.1 of Aeromonas sp. YN13HZO-058. Classification (NCBI taxonomy): domain Bacteria; kingdom Pseudomonadati; phylum Pseudomonadota; class Gammaproteobacteria; order Aeromonadales; family Aeromonadaceae; genus Aeromonas; species Aeromonas sp. YN13HZO-058. The sequence continues at coordinate 50,005 of NZ_MQSY01000017.1, forward strand.
GCCTGAGGCGCCGGTGGCCGGTTCGCCATCTTTGCACAGCAGGGTCACCTTGCGACCCCGCTCCACCAGGGATAGTGCGGTCATGGCCGAGGCGACGCCGCCGCCGATGATCACAATCTCGCCATCCTTGCCTACCGGACGCGCATAATGGTTGGCGATCGTCTGCGCGGGAGCCTTGTCACAGCGCTCACCGATCAACATGGCCCACTTGGTGCCGTGGCCCTTGGTTTTTTTCATCGCAAAACCGGATGCGATCAGCCCGCGGCGCACAAATCCGGCGCAGGTAAAGGTAGAGATGGTCGCATTCTTGCGAGCGAGACGGGCCAGCCCGTCAAACAGCTCCTGCGTCCACATCTCGGGGTTCTTGGCCGGGGCAAAACCATCCAGATACCAGGCGTCGACCAGACCCTCTGCCCGGTGCGGTACCAGCGGCAGCATATCCTTGATGTCGCCGAACCAGAGATCGAGGCGAACGCGACAGCCCGCAAAGTGCAGGCGATGACAGCCGGATACCGGCAGCGGCCACTGGGCGATGAGATCCTGGCTCAAGTGGCCAAGTTCGGGCCAGGCGGCCAGCGCCTTACGCAGATCGCCTTGAGTCAGGGGATATTTCTCGAAACTGATGAAGTGCAGACGGGAGCCGTTGCCGGATTGGGGCGCCTGTTCCAGGAACGCTTGCATTGTCGCCAGAAAGTTAAGACCTGTGCCGAAACCTGTTTCACCTATCACGAAAGTGTCACTATCGTGGTGCGAAAATCGCGCAGGTAGCCGGTTTTGCTGCAAAAAGACGTAGCGGGTTTCACTTAGACCGTTATTATTGGAAAAGTACACATCCCCGAAGTCACTGGAGACAGGAGTTCCCGCTTCATTCCAATCCAATCGGGCATGATGTAAGGATGTTTGACTCACGTTTTCCTCGGCTCGCGTCACAAAATCGCGGGCATTCTACGTGAAAGCAGACCAGTTTGGCAGCCGAAAGCGGGTAGACTTGGCGCCAGTTTTTCCAGACGAGATGAATTAATGAGAAGAGCAGTGATCACCGGTATCGGCGTCATCTCCAGTATCGGCAACAACAAGGAAGAAGTGCTGGCCTCCCTGAAAGCAGGTAAATCCGGCATCACCTATTCCGAGCAGTTCGAACAGCACAACCTGCGTAGCCGTGTCTGGGGTAACATCAAACTCGATCCGTCTGAACTGATCGACCGTAAAGTCATGCGTTTCATGGGTGATGCGGCGGCGTACGCCTATCTCTCCATGCAGCAGGCCATTGAAGATGCCGGTCTGCCGGAAGATCAGGTCTCCAACGAGCGTACCGGCCTAGTGGTCGGTTCAGGCGGTGCCTCCGGCAAAAACACCTCCGAGTCTTGCGATATCGCTCGCGAGAAAGGGGTCAAGCGGGTAGGCCCTTACATGGTGCCGCGCACCATGTCCTCCACCACCTCTGCCTGTCTGGCAACCCCGTTCAAGATCAAGGGTGTCAACTACTCCATCAGCTCTGCCTGCGCCACCTCTGCTCACTGCATCGGTCACGCCATGGAGCTGATCCAGCTTGGCAAACAGGATGTGGTGTTCGCTGGCGGCGGTGAAGAGCTGGACTGGTCCTCTACCATCCAGTTTGACGCTATGGGCGCCCTCTCAACCAAGTACAACGACACGCCGGAAAAAGCGTCCCGTACCTATGATGCGGACCGCGACGGTTTCGTTATCTCCGGTGGTGGCGGCATCCTGGTGATCGAGGAGCTGGAGCATGCGCTGGCTCGTGGTGCTCACATCTATGCCGAGCTGACCGGTTACGGTGCCACCTCCGATGGCTATGACATGGTTGCTCCGAGCGGTGAAGGCGCCGTGCGTTGCATGAAGATGGCGATGCAGGGTGTGGGCAAAGTTGATTACATCAACACCCACGGCACCTCCACACCGGTCGGTGATACCAAAGAGCTGGAAGCAATCCAGACTCTGTTTGGCACCAACGGTCCCAAGATCTCTGCCACCAAGGCGATGACCGGCCATGCGCTGGGCGCTGCCGGCGTGCATGAGGCTGTCTACTCCCTGCTGATGATGGAACACGGCTTTATTGCCCCCAGCATCAACATCGAGAATCTGGACGAGAAGGCCGTGGGTCTGCCCATCGTACGCGAGTACGAAGCGGCCGAGCTCAACACCGTCATGTCCAACAGCTTCGGCTTTGGCGGTACCAACGCCTCTCTGGTGTTCAGTAAGTTCAAAGCCTGATCATCCGGTTGATATGAAAAAAGCGCCTCAGGGCGCTTTTTTTGTTTTCTGGCTTTGTCATCAATGCTGCAGAGCAGAGCAGAGCAGAGCAGAGCAGAGCAGAGCAGAGCAGAGCAGAGCAGAGCAGAGCA
>NZ_MQSY01000017.1:52416-145970 GCF_001921245.1 Aeromonas sp. YN13HZO-058
AGCAGAGCAGAGCAGAGCAGAGCAGAGCAGAGCAGAGCAGAGCAGAGCAGAGCAGAGCAGAGCAGAGCAGAGCAGAGCATCAGCCATCGTGGGATAGGGGGGCAGAGGTCAGCGCATATGGCTGCTGTCAGGTGACGTCACACCAATGAGCCTGCTAGTCAGATAGCAAGAAGGGAGCCTGAGGCTCCCTTCTTTGTTGGCGGTAATTTGATGGCCACTGGCTAGAACCAGAAGCCGATGATAAAGGAGCCCGCTAGGGTCAGCATCACGTTGGCCACCGCATAGGTACCGGCGTAACCGAGCGCAGGAATGGAGCTGTTGGCGGCCTCGTTGACCACATCCATCGCCGGTGCGCAGGTACGGGCACCGGTGATAGCACCGAGCAGCAGAGCGGGGTTCATTTTCAGTACCCAGACCCCGAACAGATAGCCCACCAGCACCGGCAAGGTGGTCACCAGCATGCCGGAGAAGAGCACCACCATACCGACCTCGCTGAGGTGGTCGAGGATGCCGCCACCGGCTTTCAGACCCGTGCTCACCATAAACACTGCAAGACCGAGATCCTTGGCCAATCTGAGTGCGCCGGGCGGCACATAGCCGACCGTCGGGTGGTTGGCCCGCAGGTAACCCATCAGAATGCCCGCCAGCAGCAGGCCGACGGCGTTGCCGAGGCCAAATTCGATCTGGCCGAACACCAGCGAGACGGAGCCGATCAGCAGGCCGAGTACGAAGAAGGTGGTGAAGGCCACCAGATCCGTGGTCTGGCTGTGGATGCTGATAAAGCCGATCTTGTTGGCCAGCAGTTTGACCCGCTGCTTCTCGCCACTGATCTGCAACACGTCGCCTTTTTGCAACATGATGTTGCGATCGAACGGCATCTCGATCTGGGAGCGCACCACCCGGTTGAGGAAGCACCCTTTCTCGGTGAGGTTGAGCTCTACCAGATGGCGGCCGACCACGGAGTCGTTCTTTACCACGATCTCTTCAGTGACAATCTGCAGGTCGAGCAGGTTGCGATCAAACACCTCTTTACCGTTGCGGTAGTTGACGTCCAGCTTCTCGTGGCTCTCGGGATAGCCCACCAGAGCGATCTCGTCCCCTTCCTGAATGACGGCGTCACCATCCGGGCTGGCCAGAATGCCGTTGCGGCGGATCCGCTCCACATAGCAACCGGTATGGGGGTAGATGCCGGTCTCGCGCAGGGTACGGCCACCGATCCAGGCCGCCAGCTCGGGGCCAACCCGGTAGGCACGGATGATGGGCAGATAGGTCTTGCGACTCTCGCTGTCGGAGAGGCCCCGCTCGCGGGCGATTTTTTGCGCCTCGGTATTGAGGTCGAGGCGAGCCAGCGAGGGGAGGTAGCGCACCACCAGCATCAGGCCCACCAGACCGACCAGATAAGTCAGGGCGTAGCCGATACCCATGTTGTCGAGCACCGCCTGCATATCGGTTTGATGGGGCAGGTTGAGCAGACCGCTGCGCAGGGCATCCTGGGCACCCACCAGCGCCGGTGTCGAGGTGAGGGAACCTGCCAGGATCCCCGCCGCCATGCCCGGCCCCAGATTGAAGAACTTGGCGAGCCCCACCGTCAGCAGCAGGGCGGTTAGCAAGATCACCAGGGTCAGGGTGATGTAGTGGATGCCGTCGCGCAGGAATACGCTGAAGAAGTGAGGGCCCGCCTCGATCCCCACACAGAAGATGAACAGCATAAAGCCGACGTTTTCAGTGGTGGCAGCAAATTCGAAGCCCATCTGGCCGAACAGCAGGGCGGTGAACAACACGCCGATGGTGTTGCCAATCTGGAAGTTGCCAAGACGAACTTTGCCCAGCAGCAGGCCGAAGGCCAATACCACGAACAGCAGCAGGGAGTCGCTTTGATGTAGCAGTGTCACGAAATCTATGGTCATGCCCGGAAAAACCGAGGAAAAAAGTGGGGTCGATATTGTGCCGGATCTATCCCCAATAAAGAAGCGCAACGGGACGATTAATCGGACGTTATCGGACGCTATTTGCGGAGCCGGTGGCGGGATAGGGAGACAAGCGGATGAAATCAGGGGGTTTTTGCTGCCACAGCGGATGTCAATTAGTGAAAAATGCTGCCCGCTACCGACGCGGCCCGGTCGTGGGCAATATTTTAGATTCTGCTGTCCAGCCGGTCGCCGGAGCGCAGTTTCGGCATATTCAACCACAGGTGAGCCGCCGTGCTAACCATGCAAATATCGCTTGATTTTATCCGCTTGCTCACGGGAAAAGGGCTGTCAAAAAGATGTCTCAGGAAAGTGCCAATAGAGCCTGTTGCCGGTCTGTTACCGCGTCCGTGGCAAAACAGCATAAAATCAGGTTTGCTGGCAAAACGGGCTCTTGCCGATGACAACAACGGGCAATCCCGCGTCCTGACAGGGTTTGCTGCACTTACCCACAGAATCTGTGGATAACCCTGTTTATGAATCTTGTTCATCGCCCGCAAAGCCGCGCCACAACTGGGATGCAAGTGCTGTTCAAAAAATACCGGAAGAAAAATGTTTGTATAAAAATCAAATAGTTATAAACGACAGGAGAAAACTCTGTCGGGCCGGAACGGGTAACAAAAGGGAGCGTCAGCAGCAAGAGGGATCTTGTGCATTAAAATTGGCAGGAGAGGGCACTAAAGTGGATAACTTGCACCGAGATGGTGAGGAATTGGCTCCCCCGACTGGACTTGAACCAGTGACATACGGATTAACAGTCCGCCGTTCTACCGACTGAACTACGGGGGAACATCAGGCAAGGAGGAGCACTATACAGAAGGTGCCAAAGGTGGTCAAGCCATTCGCGGGGTGATGGCGCGGGTGTACCGCTGCCAGCCCCTCGGTTACACTGCTCCTCTGCTGTTTTGTGTCGGGAGTGTTCATGAGCAAATTGTTCAAGTTAGCCAGCCAGTTTCAACCCGCCGGGGATCAGCCCACGGCGATTGCCCAACTGCTGGATGGCATCGAGTCGGGGCTGGCCCACCAGACCCTGCTCGGGGTGACCGGTTCGGGCAAGACCTTCACCATGGCCAATGTAATCGCCCCCCTGAACCGCCCTACCATGATCCTGGCACCCAACAAGACCCTGGCCGCCCAGCTCTATGGCGAGATGAAGGAGTTCTTCCCCGACAACGCGGTGGAGTATTTCGTCTCCTACTACGACTACTACCAGCCAGAAGCCTATGTGCCGACCACCGACACCTTTATAGAGAAGGATGCCTCCATCAACGATCACATCGAGCAGATGCGATTGTCGGCCACCAAGGCGCTGCTGGAGCGGCGCGATGTGGTGATCGTGGCCTCTGTGTCGGCCATCTATGGTCTGGGGGATCCCCAGGCCTATCTCAGCATGATGCTGCACCTGAAAGTGGGGGATGTGATCAACCAGCGGGATATCCTGCGCCGTCTCGCTGAGCTGCAATACACCCGCAACGACATGGCCTTCCAGCGCGGCACCTTCCGGGTGCGCGGCGAAGTGATCGACATTTACCCCGCCGAATCGGACAAGCTGGCGCTGCGGGTGGAGCTGTTTGATGAGGAGGTGGAGCGGCTCTCCCAGTTCGATCCCCTGACCGGCTCCATCGAGCAGACGGTGGTGCGCTACACCATCTACCCCAAGACCCACTACGCTACCCCGCGCGAGACCATTCTGGGGGCCATCGAGCATATCAAGGAGGAGCTGCGCAGCCGCCGCGAGCAGCTGTTGTCCCTCAACAAACTGGTGGAAGAGCAGCGCATCAGCCAGCGCACCCAGTTTGACATGGAGATGATGCAGGAGCTGGGCTACTGCTCCGGCATCGAGAACTACAGCCGCTACCTCTCCGGCCGGGCGCCGGGGGAGCCGCCGCCCACCCTGTTTGACTACCTGCCGGGGGATGGCCTGCTCATCATCGACGAATCCCACGTCACCGTGCCGCAGATCGGCGCCATGTTCAAAGGGGACCGCTCCCGCAAGGAGACCCTGGTGGAGTACGGCTTCCGGCTCCCCTCGGCGCTCGACAACCGGCCACTCAAGTTTGACGAATTTGAAGCGCTGATGCCGCAGACGGTGTTTGTCTCGGCGACTCCCGGCCCCTACGAGCTGGAGAAGTCCGGTGGCGATGTGGTGCAGCAGGTGGTGCGCCCTACCGGCCTGCTCGATCCGGAGATCGAGGTGCGCCCGGTGACTACCCAGGTGGACGATCTGCTCTCCGAGATCCGCAAGCGGGTCGCGGTGGAGGAGCGGGTGCTGGTGACCACTCTGACCAAGCGGATGGCGGAAGACTTGACCGAGTATCTGGCGGAGCACGACGTCAAGGTGCGCTACCTCCACTCCGACATCGATACGGTCGAGCGGGTGGAGATCATCCGCGATCTGCGCCTTGGCAAGTTCGATGTGCTGGTGGGCATCAACCTGTTGCGGGAAGGTCTCGACATGCCGGAGGTGTCGCTGGTGGCGATTCTGGATGCGGATAAAGAGGGCTTCCTGCGCTCGACCCGCTCGCTGATCCAGACCATCGGCCGCGCGGCGCGCAACCTCAACGGCAAGGTCATTCTCTACGGCGATACCATCACCAACTCGATGAAGGTGGCGATCGAGGAGACCGAGCGGCGCCGCGCCCTGCAACATGCCCACAACCTCAAGCACGGCATCACCCCCAAGGGGCTCAACAAGTCGGTGGGGGACGTGATGGACATGGGGGGCAGCCGCAGTGCAGGCAAAGCAGGCAAGGGGAGTCGCAAGGCCGCCGAGCCGCAAGGGGAGTACCACGCCCGCTCAGCCAGCGAGATTGCCAAAGAGATCAAACGGATGGAGGAGCAGATGTTCCAGCATGCCCGGGATCTGGAGTTCGAACAGGCGGCGGCACTGCGGGATCAGATCCAGCGGCTGCGCAGCGAGTTGATCGAGTCATGAGCCGCAAACGCTGGCTTATCTGGCAACGACTGCGTCGTCTCTATCAGGGTTTTCGTCACCCTGCCACCCCCTGGTGGGCGAAGGGACTGGTGATCCTTATCCTGCTCTATGGCATCAGTCCGGTGGATCTTGTTCCCGATGTGGTGCCCCTGCTGGGCTGGCTCGATGATGTGACCCTGCTGCTGGTGTTGTTGTGGGGCTGGGAGCGTTGCCTGCCCGTCACTGTGCGCAGCGATCTGGAGCAAGCGCCTCATCGATAGGGAGGTCCGCTTCTTCGGGTTGCTCCTGATACATCGCGTGGCAAGCTGCGGTAAAACGGTTTTATTTGACCTCTGCCGCAGCGGGATGAAAAAGAGGCAGTTCTGAAGATTGTGACCCTGATCGCATTGGCGTAGACTCCACGCCGTTCACTTTATGGGTATGGAAAAAATGGATCTGATCCTCTTTGCTATCGACTTTATCCTGCACGTTGACGTGCATTTGAAAGAGCTGTTCGAGAACTATGGCGTCTGGGTTTACGCCATCCTGTTTCTGATCATCTTCTGTGAAACCGGGCTGGTTGTGACGCCGTTCCTGCCGGGTGACTCCCTGCTGTTTGCCGCCGGTGCCCTCACCGTGGGCAGCGTGCTGGATGTCCACACCCTGGCCGGGGTACTGATCATCGCGGCCGTGCTCGGCAACGTGGTCAACTACACCATCGGTCACTTCTTCGGTGAGCAACTGTTCCGCAATCCCGATTCCAAAATCTTCCGTCGCGACTATCTGGACAAGACTCACGCCTTCTATGCCAAGCATGGCGGCAAGACCATCATCATCACCCGTTTCCTGCCTATCGTGCGTACCTTTGCACCGTTTGTAGCGGGGATGGGGGCCATGACCTATCCGCGTTTCCTGGCGTTCAACCTGGTTGGCGGTCTGCTGTGGGTACTCTCCTTCGTTTATGCCGGCCACTTCTTCGGCAATTTGCCGGTGGTGCGTCAGAACTTTACCCTGCTGATCTTCGGCATCATCGGTATCTCGCTGTTGCCCATGGTGATTGGCGCGGTCAAGGCCAAGATGGGCGCCGCCAAGGCGTAATCGACCGTCAGACAAAATACGGTCAGACAGAACGAGAAGGGGGAGCCACAATGGCTCCCCCTTCTTATATCCACGCAGAGATGCAGATCAGTTGCAGCAGCGTCCTTTCACCAGATTGCCGATGGCCACCACGGTGAAGACCAGCAGATAGGCGGCGAAGATGACGACCAGCCACTGGGGCATGGAGTAACCGAAGAATTGCCAGGTGATCTGGGCACAATCCCCTTCCGGCATAAAGAGCCAGGGGAGCCACTGATCGAGCGGAGCCCAACTCGGGAAGTCGGCAAACGGGCTGCAGACGTTGAACGGGGAGGGGTTGACCTGATAGTCCACATGCTGGAGTGCCAGCTGGAAGCCACGGAAAGCACTGTAGCCCCACAGCAGCATGGCGCTCCAGCGAACATACCACTTATCCGGCGCCACCATGCCGAGCAGACCGGCGGCCAGCACACCCAGGGTCGCCAACCGTTCGTAAACGCACATTACGCACGGGGAGAGGCCCAACACATGTTGGAAGAAGAGGGCGCACAACTCGAGGAACAGGGCTGATGCTGCCAGCAGACCCCAAGCCAGCCGATGGGCTGCGATACGGCGGAGAAACTCGATCATCTCATTGATCTCTCAGAAAAAACAGTGGCTGAATTAGAGCAGAGCGGGGCAGAAAAGAAAAGGGCCCTGAAGGGCCCCCGGGATCCGTAGTCACGGATTAATGAAGCGCTGGCTGCACTGCCGGCAGCGCACTCTCCATCACCAGCCATCCGTGCTGATAGAACCACTCGGTGGTCGGGGCGAGCAGCAACTCCACGGCGAAGAAGCCGACCAGTCCCAGCACTATGGTATAGGGCAGCGCCATCCAGACCATGCGGCCATAAGAGAGACGCAGCAGCGGCGCCAATGCCGAGGTGAGCATGAACAGGAAGGCGGCCTGACCATTCGGGGTGGCGACCGATGGCAGGTTGGTACCGGTGTTGATGGCCACCGCCAGCAGATCGAACTGGGCGCGGTCGATGGCACCATTGATCAGCGCAGTCTTCACCTCGTTGATGTAGACGGTGCCGACGAAGACGTTGTCACTGACCATGGAGAGCACCCCGTTGGCCAGATAGAAGAGGGCCAGCTGATTCTCCGGTTTGGCTGCCAGTACCAGCTGGATCACCGGTTTGAACAGCTGCTGATCGATGATGACGGCGACTACGCTAAAGAAGACCGCCAGCAGGGCGGTGAAGGGCAGTGCCTCCTGGAAGGCTTTACCCAGCGAGTGCTCCTCGGTGATCCCGGTCAGGGAGGTCGCCAGCACGATGACCGAGAGGCCAATCAGGCCAACGGCAGCAAGGTGCATGGCCAGACCGACGATCAGCCAGATCGCAATCAATGCCTGAACGATCAGCTTGGCCTTGTCTTGCTGGCTGCGTTTTGCCTCTTCGTAGCGGTTGTACTCCTCCATGATGGCGCGAACCGTGTCCGGCAGGCGGGCACCATAGCCAAACCAGCGGAACTGTTCCACCAACACGCAGGTCAGCAGACCGCAGATAAAGACCGGGATGGTCACGGGGGACATGCGAATGGCAAATTCGCCGAAGTTCCAGCCAGCCTGCTCGCCGATGATGAGGTTTTGCGGCTCGCCCACCAGGGTGCAGACACCGCCCAACGCGGTACCGATGGCGGCATGCATCATCAGGCTGCGCAGGAAGGCGCGAAAATCGTCGAGATCCTGGCGATTGCGCTCGGCGACTTCCTCGTCATGGCTATGGTCGTGGGGATGGCCGAACTCCTTGCCGGAAGAGACCTTGTGATAAATGGCGTAAAAGCCGGTGGCGACGCTGATCACAACCGCAATCACGGTCAGGGCGTCGAGAAAAGCCGACAGGAAGGCGGACACCAGACAGAAGGAGAGGGAGAGCAGGATCTTGGAGCGCACCCCGATCAGCAGCTTGGTGAAGACATAGAGCAGCAGCTGCTTCATGAAATAGATGCCTGCCACCATGAACACCAGCAGCAGCAGCACTTCGATATTGGCGACCAGCTCGTGCTTGACCTGATCGGCGGAGGTCATGCCGATCAACACGGCTTCGATAGCGAGCAGACCGCCCGGTTGCAGGGGGTAGCACTTGAGGGCCATGGCCAGGGTGAAGATAAACTCAACGACCAGTAACCAGCCCGCAATGAAAGGATCGAGGTGGAAGGCGATCGGGTTGATCACCAGAAATAGCAAAATGGCGCTTTTGTACCACTGTGGTGCATTGCCCAAGAAGTTCTTGGCGAATGCCTGCCCTAGGCTTATTGGCATGATAATGGGTCTCAACTTTGTTGTTAGGATCTGCTTCTATGCAGTCAAGGATGATTCGACCTGTGCCTCCGGATGTTGGCCTTTATCTGTCTGATTCCTCGTGATTTTAATCAAAAAGCGTGACGATTATAAATGATAGCCGATGGATCTCTGCCCATGTGCCTGTTTTATAACCACCTTGTCGGGGTTGGCTGGCTCCCCTGTGGTGATTAAATACATATTACTAACACTATATTTGCCATATGTGAGCAGAGGACTGACCTTATGCTTGCCAGCCATCTGCGCTTTGATATCATTCGTCAGCCTTTTTACGCATTACAACAGAGTCAATTCATGGTTATAAAAGCGCAGAGCCCAGCAGGGTTTGCCGAGGAATACATCATCGAGTCCATCTGGAACAATCGCTTTCCTCCCGGATCTATTCTGCCCGCCGAGCGTGAATTATCCGAGTTGATCGGGGTGACGCGGACTACCTTGCGCGAAGTGCTGCAGCGACTGGCCCGTGATGGCTGGTTGACCATCCAGCATGGCAAGCCGACCAAGGTGAACAATTTCTGGGAAACCTCCGGCCTCAATATCCTGGAGACACTGGCTCGTCTGGATCAGGACAAGGTGCCGGATCTGGTAGCCCAGCTGCTCTCCGCCCGTACCCACATCTGCACCATCTTTATTCGCGGGGCGATCCGTCACAATCCGGAGCAGGCCGCCGAGATCCTGCGTGGCGCCGATGGGGTCGAGAACAACGCCCAAGCTTATGCCGAGTTCGATTATCGCCTGCACCACCAGCTGGCGTTTGCCTCCGGCAATCCGATCTACGCCCTAATCCTGAACGGTTTCAAAGGGTTGTATAGCCGCGTCGGCAGCTACTACTTCTCCGACAAGCAGGCTCGCGAGACCGCAGATGCCTACTACAAGACATTGCTCAATCTGGCCGAGACCAAGAACCACGAAGCCGTGTTCATGACGGTGCGTCAGTACGGTATCGAGTCCGGCAAGCTGTGGACCCGCCTGCGTCAGGACATGCCAAGCGATCTGTGCGACAACTGATCCCTTGCCTGTGCTGTCCAAGAAACGCGCCATCCGGCGCGTTTTTTTATCCTTCCTGTTTTGTGTCTATGCTTGATTGGCGGTGGTAATTGCTTGAACTACATGGATATTTGGCCAAAAAGTTTGATCCAGCGCAAATTAACCCTGCATTTATCACTTTGGTGGCATAGGACCCAACCGCTGATTGAGGTCAAATGGAGGCATCAAGAGCGGAGCCAATATCCGCCAGAAGGAACACACCTTTCACCGGATGAAGGACACAACAATGAGTCTTCTTGAACACACCATCTGGACAGTACTGGGATACGGGGCCATGCCCTTTATCTTTCTGAGCGGATTCGTGGCGGTGGCAGTGACCTGTTGCATGCTGCTGAACGCGTTCGGAGTACAGTCCGCCGAGAAGTGAGTCGCTTCTCATGCCGCCAAATGCCAGTCTTCGGACTGGCATTTGTTTTTTGTGTCTTTTAAAGCACTTATCCCGGCAGGGAAGGGGAAATCTTTGGTCTGGATGGTCGAACCCGCCGCCGATTTTGATTACACTGGCGCCCGTATTTTTCAATCATCTTTCTCTTATCCAAGTGTTCAAGGTTTTCTATGGCTCTCAAGGCAACCGTATTCAAGGCCCAGATCAGTTTGTCTGATATGGATCGCAATCTGTATCAGGACTTCTCCCTCACGCTGGCGCGCCACCCCTCCGAAACCGATGAGCGGATGATGATCCGGCTGGCGGCCTTTGCCTGGCACGCCGCCGAGCGACTGGAGTTCACCAAGGGACTGAGCGCCGATGACGAGCCCGAGCTCTGGTGCAAGAACTACTCGGACGAAATAGAACTCTGGATCGAGCTGGGCCAACCCGATGAAAAACGGCTGAAGAAGGCCTGCAACCGTGCCCGCAAGGTGGTGCTCTATCTCTACGGCGGTCGTGGCACCAGCGTCTGGTGGAAGCAGAACCAGGGCAAGCTGAGCCAGCACGACAACCTCAGCATCATCGAACTCTCCGACAGCCAGACCTTGCCGCTTACCGCCATGGTCGAGCGCACCATGCACCTTACCTGCACCATTTCCGATGGTCAGCTCTGGGTCAGCAATGGCGCACTGGAAGTGACGCTGGATCCGGTGGTGCTGATGGGCAAACCGGCCCGCGAACTGTAACGGACGCCGCCCATGCTCAGCGCCCTGCTCAATATCGTCATTCCGGTGTTCGGGGTCGTCGGGCTCGGCGCACTCTATGGGCGATTGCGACCTGGGGCTGCGCTCGGTTACGTCAATCGGGCCAATATCGAGCTGTTTACCCCGGCGCTGGTCTTCTCCGCGCTGGTCAAGTATCCGCTGGCGCTGGCGGAGCATCTACCGCTGATTGCGGCGGGGGCATTGGTTATTCTGCTACCCGGTCTGCTGCTCGCGCTGCTCAAACTCAAAGGGATTGAGCGGGCGGCACTGATCTTGCCCGCCATGTTCCGCAATACCGGCAATCTCGGTATCCCCTTGATGGTGCTGGCCTTTGGCGAGCAGCAACTGGGGGCCATCGTGATCCTCTTTGTGCTCTCCAACCTGCTGCACTTCTCGGTCGGCATGTTTATCCTCTCGGCCAATACCTCTCGCTGGCTGTGGTTGCGCAGCCCTGTGTTGTGGGCCGCGCTGGCCGGTTTGCTGGTGGCCAACCTGCATATCACGCTGCCGGAATATGTGGTCACCACGGCCTCGTTGCTGGGTCAGATCTCGGTACCTCTGATGCTCTTTGCATTGGGCATTCGGCTGATGGAAGGGGAGCTCGATCACCTTGGGCTCGCGCTCAAGTGCAACCTGCTCTATCTGCTGGCAGGGGGATTGTCGCTGCTGCTGGCGATCTGGTTGTTGCCCCTCAAGACGGAGTGGATCCCGCTGTTGATGTTGTCGGTTTCGCTGCCGCCAGCGGTGTTGAATTACATGCTCTGCGAGCAGTATCACTGTCAGCCGGACAAGGTGGCCAGTATCGTGCTCGGCGGCAATGCCCTCTCTGTGCTGGTGATCCCGCTGGCGGTCTGGCTCGCGCTCCATCTGCCGGGTTAAGCCAGAAGTCATCTTCTATATTTCTGTTTTTATTGGTTTTTATCCGCACCTCAAAAGGTTCTGAGAATACCGTCCATTTTCCCTTTTCGTGATCCCCCCCGAAGTAGTTGCTCCTGATATCCCTTAGTATCTGGCCAGCATGACTCCCTTTAGAGGGAGGATAACAAGAACAAAAAGGAATGATGGATGAGATCCGTGAGCAACCAATGTCTGTTGATGCAGATCCAGCCGACCATCTTGCGCTTTGCCAAGATGCTGGCGAGTGTGCTGCAGCTTGAGGTCGAGATTGTGGATGCCGATATGGTTCGGGTGGCTGGCACCGGGCCCTATGGCAAGTTCTTCGGACGTCAGCTGGAAGGGGATTCCCGCCTGCTGCGCTATGTGATTGATAACCAGCGGGAGAAGATCGTTACCCACACCAGCGATGATCCCGTGTGTGACGGTTGTACCTGCAAGGAGAGCTGCCGTGAGCGCGCCTTCCTCGGGGTGCCGATCATGGTGGATGAGCGCTGTATCGGGGTGATCAGTCTGGTGGCCTTCAGCGACGAGCAGCAGGCGCGCCTCAACAACAATCTGCAGGATGTGTGTGACTATGTGCGCCACATCTCCACCATCTTTGTGGCCAAGTTGCTCGATTCGCGCGGGCTGTCGGACGGGGTTAACAAGGTGTTCCTCAATCTGATGGCCAACATGGATCAGGGTTGCCTGCTGCTCGATGACAAGAGCCAGCTGCTCTACGCCAACGAGGCGGCGCTCCATCATCTGGGTTGCCAGCAGGAACAGCTGCAGGGGCGCGAGCTGGGGATCCGTCCGCTCACCTTCTCCCGGCAGGGGCTGAGTGGCCATATCCAGCACATCATCACCTTCGAAGGACGTCAGGAGCTGATCATCGGCCAGCTGCATCATGTGCAGGGCCAGCAGCTCTTTCTGATGGCGTTTCACCAATCCCACTCCGGTCAGGTTCAGGAGCCAGATCCGGATGTGCGGATTGATCAGCTCATCGGCGAGAGCAAGCCGATGCGCACCCTCAAGCGGCTGCTGCACCGCATCGCCCAGAGCCCCTCCAGCGTGCTGATCTGCGGCGAGAGCGGCACCGGTAAAGAGGTGGTGGCCCGCGCCGTCCATCGCCTGAGTCCACGTCAGGACAAACCTTTTATTGCCATCAACTGTGCCGCCATTCCCGAACAACTGCTGGAGAGCGAGCTGTTTGGTTATGTGAAGGGCTCCTTTACCGGTGCCTCCAGCGGTGGCAAGCAGGGCCTGATTCAGGCAGCCCATCAGGGCACCCTGTTCCTTGACGAGATTGGCGACATGCCGCTCACCATGCAGGCCAAGCTGCTGCGGGTGCTGGAGCTGCGGGAGGTGACCCCCATCGGGGCCAGTCGACCGGTGCCGGTGGATATCCG
Source organism: Aeromonas sp. YN13HZO-058 (assembly GCF_001921245.1). Taxonomy (NCBI): domain Bacteria; kingdom Pseudomonadati; phylum Pseudomonadota; class Gammaproteobacteria; order Aeromonadales; family Aeromonadaceae; genus Aeromonas; species Aeromonas sp. YN13HZO-058. The sequence continues at coordinate 65,185 of NZ_MQSY01000017.1, forward strand.
TATCATCGCCGCCACCCACCAGCATCTCGATCAATACATCGCCGAAGGGAAGTTTCGCGAGGATCTCTACTACCGCATCAACGTCATCCCCCTCAACCTGCCGCCGCTGCGGGAGCGGGAAGGGGACGTGGAGCTGCTGACCCACTACTTCCTTAACCTGCACACCAGCCGCATCGGTATCGTCTACCCCGGTCTGGCACCCGAGGTGATGGCGCTGCTCAAGGGGTATCGCTGGCCGGGCAACGTGCGCGAGCTCAGCAACCTCATCGAATATCTGGTCAACGTCAGTCAGGCGGGCGAGGTGATCGACGCCAGCCTGCTGCCCCCCAATATCATCCGCAATCAGGAGCCCCATCGCGTGACGGCCCAGTCGATCCCGGTGACCAACCTGGATGCGGCGTTCAATGTCCCTGCCGCCGCACCGCTCGCGGCCATGTCGGAGAAGCTGCCTGAGTCCGTCCCGGGTGAGAGCGGCCTTGAGAGCATGGAAAAACAGATGATTGAAGAGACCCTGCAGCGGCTTGGCAACAAGAAATTGGCCGCACAGGCGCTGGGGATAGGGATTGCCACCCTCTATCGCAAGATAAAGAAGTACGAGATTGCCGTGCAGAGCTGAAGATCTGGCGGCGTCTATCCGGCCCGTGTCGTTTATCGGATGACACGGGCTTTTTATTGGAACAAGGCTCTGCGCCATTGCCCGGTCGGTGCTGAACGGATTGGCGGGAAGGGGAGTGGCTGGACAGAATGCAAAAAGCCCGCTCGATGAGCGGGCTTTTTTAATTTGGTGCGTCCTAGTGGATTCGAACCACCGACCCCCACCATGTCAAGGTGATGCTCTAACCAGCTGAGCTAAGGACGCAGGGTGCACAATGCGACTTTTGACTTCTTCATGCAGGAAAGTGGTGGGTTTAATTGGATTCGAACCAACGACCCCTACCATGTCAAGGTAGTGCTCTAACCAACTGAGCTATAAACCCACACCTGCAATATTTGCATATCTTTCAAACTGAATGGTGCGTCCTAGTGGATTCGAACCACCGACCCCCACCATGTCAAGGTGATGCTCTAACCAGCTGAGCTAAGGACGCATAATCAGTGTTCTGTAATGGTGCGTCCTAGTGGATTCGAACCACCGACCCCCACCATGTCAAGGTGGTGCTCTAACCAGCTGAGCTAAGGACGCATCACAGAAAAGTGGTGGGTTTAATTGGATTCGAACCAACGACCCCTACCATGTCAAGGTAGTGCTCTAACCAACTGAGCTATAAACCCACTCGATGAAATGAATTCGAACCAACGACACAATCTTCACCATGCCAAGGTCATGCTCTGACCAACCGAGCAACAAACCCACTTCACTGCACCAGCATTGCTGGCGTGGTCGGCATACTACCCATGCCCCCCAAGGCTGTCAACAGGCCATATGCACAAAGGAGACTGTTTGCCCAGTTCTTGCGCAGCCTGTTGATTTTGCAGGCGAGTTGTCGCTTAGCAAGCCCTGTTACTGGGCCCGCGACAGGGTGGTGCAGGCCTCCGGAGTGGCAAAACGGCCGTAGATGTAGCGCAATCTCGCCCCCAGCATCAGGGCGGCACTGGTGAGGCCGACGATAAAGCCAATCCAGAAGCCCTGTGGCCCCATCCGCGGTACCAGCCAGTCGGTCAGACCCAGGATCATGCCGGTGGGCAGCCCCAGTCCCCAGTAGGCGACGATGGTGACGTAGAAGATCGCCTGGGTATCCTTGTAACCGCGCAGCGCAGCGGCCGCGACCACCTGCACCGAGTCGGAGAGCTGGTAGATGGCTGCGAAGAACAGCAAGGTGGCCGCCAGGGCGATGACCTGCAGGTCATCGGTATAGATGCTGGCGATGTGCTCCCGTAGCAGCACGGTCACCGTAGCGGTGAGTGCAGCGACACTCACGCCCAGCATAAGACCGGTGCGGGCGGCCACACGGGCGTGATGGGGCTGGCCTTCACCGATGCTGTGGCCTACCCGGATGGTGACACCCACCCCGATGGAGAGCGGCAGCATAAAGACCAGACTGGAGAAATTGAGCGCAATCTGGTGGCTCGCCACCGTTTCGGCGCCAAAGGGGGCCAGCATCAGCGCCACTACGGCAAACAGGGTCACCTCGCAGAAGATCGCCATGGCGATGGGGAACCCCAAGCGAAACAGGCGCCAGATCTGGCTGCCGTTGGGGCGAACCAGCTGGGAGAAAAGCCGGATCTCGGTGAAGTGACGGGAGAGCTTCACATAGAGGATCATCGCCAGCAGCATGGCCCACAGCACGATGGCGGTGGCCACACCGCAACCTACCCCGCCCAGTTTCGGCATGCCGAAGTGGCCGTGAATGAAGATGTAGTTGGCGGGAATATTGACCGCCAGCCCGACAAAGCCGATCACCATGGTGGGCATGGTGTGGGAGAGTCCTTCGCTGAAGTTGCGCAGCACCTGGAACATCGCAAAGGCGGGCAGGCCCCACAGAATGGCATGCAGATAGCCGCTGGTCTTGGCGGCCATCACCGGCTCCACATCCATAAATTGCAACGCCAGCGGGCTGTAATAGAGCGCGATCATTGCCAGCGGGGTGACGATCAGTGTCAGCCAGAAGCCCTGATGAACGGCCGGGCGCACCTCTTCCCGTTTGCGAGCACCGTTGAGCTGGGAGACGATGGGGGTCAGCGCCATGATGATGCCCTGCACCAGCAGGATCACCGGTAGCCAGAAGCTGGACGCCACCGACACGGCCGCCAGATCGACCGCGCTCACCTGTCCCGCCATCACGGTATCGACGAAGTTCATGGCGACCTGGGCCACCTGGGCGACCAGAATGGGGCTGGCTAGACGGACGAGCTGCTTCGCCTCGGACCAATAACGTTGCACTGACACCTCCGAGTGGATCAGATAAGAGTAAAAAAAGAGCGGAAATCGGGAAGAGCCTTTGCACTTTCGGACGAAAGTGCAAAGGGTGGGGGAGGCATTCTAGCCTGAAATTCATCCAGGACGAAATAGTTGCCACCCCGAGGGGCAGGATCAGGCGTCTTCGTGATCGCTGATCAGCAGGTTGGCCGCGGCATAGGCAGCCTGCTCGCGCAGCTCGGCGGGCACGCGCTCATCGGCGGCAACGGCGTTGAGGGCGCGGATAGTAGCGGCGATGGCGTTTGGCACATAGCCCTGCTCGCCGGAGCCGATCTGGTTATAAGCGATGCGAATAGCTTCACAACATTGATATACCTGCATTTCTTTTTTCCTTGTTTACCCGGATGTGAACGGCGTCACTATAGCGATCGGGCGCAAGCTTGTCAGCCTGTACCCTTGTCTCACTCTCTGCCCGAGGTTAACCTGCCCTTTTTGCCGTCGCAGGAGACGAGAGATATGTTCACTGGCATAGTGCAGGGGACCGCCGAACTGGTGGCCATCGAGCAGCAACCCAACTTCCGTACCCATGTGATCCGCATGCCGAGCCCGGCGTGGGGGGAAGGGCTGGCCCTCGGTGCCTCGGTTGCCCACAACGGCTGCTGTTTGACCGTCACCCGGGTCGAGGGGGATCTGGTCAGCTTCGATCTGATGCAGGAGACCCTGCGCCTCACCAACCTCGGCCTGTTGCAGGTGGGGGACAAGGTCAATGTGGAGCGGGCGGCCCGCTTTGGCGACGAGATCGGTGGCCACGCCATGTCCGGCCATATCATCGGCATGGCAGAGGTCACCTCGGTGATCGACACCCCCAACAACCGTCAGGTGTGGTATCGCCTCGCCCCCGAGTTGATGAAATATGTGCTGACCAAGGGCTACATCGGCATCGATGGCATCAGTCTGACCATCGGTGAGGTGCGCGAGCGGGAGTTTTGCGTTCACCTGATCCCCGAGACCCTGGCCCGCACCAACCTGGGTTGGGTCAAGGCTGGCTGGCAGACCAACATCGAGATCGATCCCCAGACCCAGGCTATCGTCGATACCGTGGAGCGGGTGCTGGCGGCGCGCCAATAGTGGTATCACCGCCCTGGCTCTGTGCAGTGTCAGGGCGGTGATCGCGCATCTCATTTGTTCTCTGCCTGCTCGAAGAGGCATCGATAACCTTCAGCACCAGGTTGGGGCTTATCTCATTCCAACGTTTTGCTGATCCCTGTTTCAACCAGGCTGGATCCTGGACCAGATTGAATACATGGCGGGCAGGAACACGAGCGTCAGGATCGTGCCCGCAAAGGTGCCGCCGATCAGCGTGTAAGCCAGCGTTCCCCAAAACACCGAATGGGTTAGCGGAATAAAGGCGAGGATTGCCGCCAACGCAGTCAGAATGACCGGACGAGCACGCTGCACGGTCGCTTCAACTAGCGCATGGAAAGGGTCTAGCCCGGCCTGCTCGTTTTCACGGATCTGCCCGATCAATATCAGCGTGTTGCGCATCAGGATGCCCGACAGTGCAATCAGGCCAACCAGCGCATTGATGCCGAAGGGCTGCTGGAACAGCAACAGTGTCGGCACCACGCCGATCAGACCCAGCGGACTGGTCAGAAAGACCATGACCATGCCCGCCATCGAGCGCACCTGCAGGATGATGATGAGCAAGGTGATGGCCAGCATGATGGGGAAGACAGGCAACATGGCCGCCATTGCCTTGCCTGACTCCTCGATGGATCCTGCCTCTACGATGCTGTAACCAGCTGGCAGCGCAGCGATGAGGGGTTGCAATTGTCGGGTGATCGCCGTCGATACGTCTGGCGGCTGCAAGTTTTCGGCGATGTCACCCCGTACCGTGATGGTCGGTACCCGATCGCGTCGGCGCATGACCGGCTCTTCCATGCGGACATCGACCTTGCCCACTTGCGACAACGGGATCCGCTGTCCATTGGCTCCAACCACTGTGAAATCGCCAATCCTGGCCGGATCGAGCCGGTTGTTGCCCGCCGATCGCGCAACGACCTGTACCGTGCGAATGTCTTCCCGCACCGCAGTGACCGGTATGCCGCTGAGCAGGAATTGCAGTTGCTGTGCTACCGAGCTTGAGTTCAGCCCCAGCGCTTGCAGTCGATCCTGCTGCAAGGTGAAGTGCAGCGTCGGCACGCGGGCTCCCCAGTCGGTGTTGACCGTGCGCATCAGTGGACTGGCGTGCATGATCTGTTGCACGTCAGCCGCAATGTTGCGCAGCACAGCCGGATCCGGTCCTGCCACCCTGTAGGCAACGGGGAAGGGGGAGTAGGGGCCGAACACCAGTTGGGTGATGCGCACCCGTGCCTCGGGGGCCAGTCCCTCGGCAATGGCTTGGCGTAGTCTTAGTTTTAACGCTTCGCGTTCGTTCTGGTTGTCCGTCCGTACCACTATCTTGGCAAACGACGGATCGGGCAGCTCAGGTCCCATCGAGAAAAAGAAACGGGGAGCCCCCTGGCCAATGTAGGCGGTGACGATCCTGGCCTCCTCCTGCCTGGCCAGCCAGGCTTCCACCTTGCCTGCCGCCAAGCTGGTCTGGGTAATCGAGGTGCCATAGGGCATCTGTACTTCGATCAGGACTTCAGGGCGGTCCGAGATCGGGAAGAACTGCTTCTTCACCATGCTCATACCCAGCACAGATGCGACGAACAGCGCGCTCACCGAGCCTGCCACGAGCCACTTGCGGGCGATGACGTTGCCCAGCAGTTTGCGAAAGCGGTGATAGCGCGGCGTGTTGTAGAGAGCATGGTGGCCGCCTGCGACTTGCTTGACAGCGGGTAACAGCTTGACCCCGAGGTATGGCGTGAACACCACGGCCACTACCCAGGAGGCAATCAGCGCGATGCCGACGATCCAGAACATGTTGCTGGTGTACTCACCCGCCGAGGATCGCGCAAAGCCATTGGGCATGAATCCGACGGCCGTGACCAAGGTGCCCGAGAGCATGGGCGCTGCGGTGTGACTCCAGGCGTAAGCCGACGCCACGATACGGTCATAGCCCTCTTCCATTTTCACCACCATCATTTCGATGGCGATGATGGCGTCATCCACCAGCAACCCCAGGGCCAGGATCAACGACCCCAGGGTGATGCGGTCGAAATTTTTACCGGTCGCGAGCATCACGGCAAAGACCACAGCCAGCGTCAATGGCACGGCAGCGGCGACCACGACACCGACACGCCAGCCCATGCTGACAAAACTCACCAGCATGACCACGAGTACCGCCGCGAAAAACTTGATCATGAACTCATCGACCGCCGAGCTGATGTTGATGGCCTGGTCGGTCACCTTGCTCAAGCTCATGCCAAGCGGTTGCTCGGCATTGATGGCGGTGATTTCGTTATCCAGGGCTTCGCCCAGATCGAGCCCGTTCCAGCCGTCGCGCATCACGACCCCCAGCAGCAGCGCAGGTTCGCCGCCATTGCGGATGATCAAGGTCGCCGGATCTTCATAACCCCGTTTCACCGTCGCGATATCAGATAGCGTCAGCGTGCGTCCCTGCGCCACGACGGGGGTGTCGCGTATTTTTTGCAGTTCGTCAAAGGCACCGTCCAAGCGAATGAACACCTCGGGTCCCCTGGTTTCGATAGCGCCGGCTGGCGTCAAAGCATTCTGGCCGTTCAGGGCCGTGAACACGTCTTGCGGGCTGATGCCTAACGTGGCCAGGCGCTCATGGGAAAACTCGACATAGATCCGCTCAGACTGCTCGCCAACGATGTTGACCTTCTTCACCCCGGGCACATGCAGCAAGCGCTGGCGTAGCATTTCCGCATCCCGGACCAGCTCACGCTGTGGTACGCCCCTTGCCTTGAGTGCGAACAGGGCAAAGGTCACATCGGCATATTCATCGTTGAGAAATGGCCCCATCACGCCGGGTGGCAGATTGCGCACTTCGTCGCCGACCTTTTTACGGGCTTGATAGAACTCATCCTGCACTTGCGACGGCGGGGTGCTATCCAGCAAGGTCAGCGTGGTGAAGGCCAGCCCCGGACGGGTGTAGGTTTCGCTGCGGTCATACCAGCGCAGCTCCTGCAGTCGCTTTTCGATCTTCTCGGCGACCTGATCTTGCATCTCCTGCGCAGTGGCGCCGGGCCAGGCGGTGATGATGGTCATGACCTTGATGGTGAATGAGGGATCCTCGGCCCGCCCCAGTTTGAAGAAGGCCGTGACCCCGCCCAGCGAGATCAGCAGGATCAGAAACAGCGTGATGGCGCGTTCGCGTACCGCAAGCGCCGACAGATTGAAGCGGCGTTCGCTCATGGGCGTGCATCCTCTGTTGTCACATCGGCAGAGGGGGCGAGCGTGCGTACCAACTCCCCTTCATGAAGCAAGTGCGCGCCCATGGCGATCACTAGATCGCCTTGCTTGATATGGCCTGCAACGCGGGCAGCGTCACTGCCAAGGTTCAACACCGTAATAGGGCTCCATGAGACCCTTGTCGGTTGGCCGTGGACACGCCACACGCCAGGGCCTTTACCGGTATCGAACAAGGCGCTGACCGGGATCTGAACGCCCGCTGTTGCCGCAACCGGATCCTCGGTCAGATGGAGGGTAACTGTGGAGCCCAAAGGTGCATTTTGCAGTGAACCCGTCAGCACATATCGTGCTTCAAAGGTACGAGTGCCCGTGTCTGCTGCGTCCGAGAGCTGCCTTAACGTTGCCGCCGATGTGCCATCGCGTCTTCCGAAGAGTGTTGCCTGACCCAGGGAGCCCAATGGCGGGCGCAATGTTTCTGGCAATTGAATGACGGCTTCACGCGCCCCCGCGTGGGCAATGCGCACAACGGCTTGCCCGGCATTAACGACTTGCCCAGGCTCCACCAGCGTTGCGATTACGGTGCCATCAACATCGGCGATCAGATCCGTATAACCGGTGGAATTACGGGCCACTGCCGCTTGTGCTTCAGCGGCTCGCAGTTCGGCTTGGGCTGTATCCATCGCCGCCTTGGCCTGATCGTAAGTGGCAACGGAGATCGCACCCGTACCGCGTAAATTTCGGTAACGGATTTCATCTTCCGCGGTTTGTTTCGCTCTTGCTCTGGCCGCCGCAACGAACGCCTGTTGTGCGTGTGCGGCGAGTTTCAAATCGACAGGGTCAATACGCATCAGCAGTTGACCCTGTTTAACGGTTTGCCCTGTGTCTACGAGGCGTTGCTGCACCTTGCCAGAGACACGAAATCCCAGGTCACTCTCAACGCGAGCTGCGACGACCCCGGTAAAAGAGCGTGATCCAACCTCAGCATCATGGACCGTGACGGTGCGCACCAGCGGTACTTGCGTACGTGGATCAGATGGTTGTTGCTCACCACAAGCCGTCAGGGTCAGCGGTAACGCAGTAATAATTGCAAGTATGCGGTGACGAGACATACACAAGCCTCCATGAAGAACGGTTCAGGAGGCAATGTAATTCAAGTGACCAATTTGGTCAATGGTCACTATCGCTATGGCGCGAGGCTGCGCAGCACCAGGTTAGACAACTGGGTCGGTGCCTTGTCAATGCAGTCGAAGTTGTGTTGCAGCATGAGGGGGTTTAAATAGGGCCTCATAACAAGATAAATTGCCGCAGTTATTTCATCCAACGGGGTTTTTCGCTCAAAGTCACCGGTTTTACGCCCCTCCTGCAGGATATCTTGCAGTAATGTCTGGATGTTCTGCTCATAGACGAGGGTGGCTTGCCAGCGTTCTGCTGCGGCTGAAGCCGCTATTTCATAGAGATTTCGATCAGCGGAGAACAACCGACAACTTGCCTTGATGATCTCTTGAAACATCCGGCGCAGCTTCTCGGGCGGCTGATCAACCTGTTCAATCGCTCTTCGAACATCCTCCTGAATTTCATCGAGGCAGTTTGCACAAATACTCTCGCCAATCGCCTGTTTGGATGCGAAGAATTTGTAAATGTATGCCTTTGAAAATCCTATTGATTTTGCCAAGTCAGACACTGTGGTCTTGCCATAGCCGTAGAGGCGGAAATGCTCGGTGGCTGCAACCATAATCTGATCCCGTACATCGTGATCAACAGGGCCTCGATTCAGCGCAGGAGTGCTGTTTTCTTCACTCATCATCTTTCTCTCTGACTGCCATACAGGGGGTTTGGAATGTTAACGCGCCATAGTCAGATTGACAACGAGTGACCAATTTGAGATTTGGTTTTGGTTGTTGTCTGCAAGTGGTTATCTGCAAGTGGTTATCTGCAAGTTGTTATCTGCAATAAGAATATGTTTCCAAAATACTCATCATCACGTTTGCCATGGTCAGCGTGTTGGCAGGCTGCGTTGATGGGCCTGACGATACCCTTCGGCACTCTCCATTTTTGGACAAGTTGTATGGACAGTTCTCCCGAGTAACCAGTGACGATGAGAAACGCAGCTGGCAACAGACAGGGGCTTGATCTGCGCAGCAAGAAGGCAGGAGGAATACGGCAAGAGCGGTGGGAGGCGCTTCGGACCAACCTGCAGCGCTGGCCGCAAAGCGATTAAAAAGCTAATAAAAACAATGCCAGCCAGACTTGACTGACTGGCATTTTACCCGTTTGGTTGCCTGTGTTCCGGACATCGACTGTTCAGGACCATTGTTCAGGACATAGATTCAAAACATCTGCTCGTCGTCCGCATCCACAAACAACTGCAAACAGTCGCGGGCTTCGTCGCGATGGAGCCGCAGATGGATCGGATTGCAACAGGCCATGCAATCTTCGTAGAACTCCTGATCACCCTGGCTGGCATCCAGCTCGACCATGGTGTGGTGGCCGCAGTGGGGGCAGACGATGCGCTTGCTGGTGTACTCGATCATGATAACCTCCTCGGGCCCTGGGGCCGCCTATCTACCCTGATTCTAGTCGGGCTGAAGGGGGTTAACCGCGAGCAAACGCACGTTTATGACAGAGATCAAGCCAGAGAGATGACCGGTGGCGACTGATTGGGCGGGTCGTGTGCGAGAGGGGTAATCTGGTTGCGAATGACCGGTGAAAAGAGCGGATTGCCAACGGTTGTTTGGCAATAACAGGGGGCTGATACCCCCTGCGAGTATGAGAACGCGTGCGCAACGAGGCGCCGGGAGGCGTTACTCGACTCAGCTGGCCAGCATCTCGCTATTGAGCTCGGCCAGTGAGCCGAGCTGATAGTTGGCGATGGCCAGACGCGGATCTCCGACCAACGCCGGGTACATGGAACGATCAGCGCCTCTCGCTGGCTTATTTGACCCAGCTGTCCAGCATCTCGCTATTGAGTTCGGCCAGTGAGCCGAGCTGGTAGTTGGCGATGGCAAGGCGTGGGTCGCCGACTAAAGCAGGATCCGGCACGATCAGCGCAGTCATGGAGGCCGCCTTGGCTGCCAGCAGGCCGGTAAAGCTGTCCTCGATGGCCAGACAATGAACCGGTTCCACCCCCAACTTCTCGGCAGCGTGGATATAGACATCTGGGTGAGGTTTGCCGAAACGCTCGATTTCCGCAGAGTGAACTGCCATAAAGCGATCGCGAATGCCGAGTTTGCCGAGCACCGCTTCTGCCATGGCAAACGGGGAGGAGGTGGCCAGACCCACTTTCAGCCCGCGCGCTTCGATAAGGTCGAGCGCTTCCAGCACACCAGCCTTGGCCTGACCTTCGGAGAGGATCAGGGCGTTGACCCGATCCAGAATGCGCAGCACCACCTCTTCCTGGCTCGGGCCGCTCCACGGGCGCAGACGATACCAGTGGGCGACCAGCTGATCGATGCGCACGCCGATGGTCGATTCACAATCCTCTACCGTGTGGGGGTGACCCAGTTCGGAGAAAACGGCGATCTGGGCACGTTGCCAAAAGGGTTCCGAGTCGATCAGAACACCATCCATATCGAAGATCACGGCAGCTAACATCTTGTACTCCTGACAAATTTGAAGAGGGGATTATAAGCCTGACGGGGAAATGCAAAAGGGGCATTACCATGCCCCTTGCGCCCGATCACATCGGCAAACGTTTGTTTTGCTGTGGCAAAAAAGCCCTTAGAACAGTACTTCGACCTTGGCGGCCACGGCTTTGGCGTTTTCCACCGCATCCTGGCAATCATCTGCGCGTGCTAGCGCCACGCCAAGACGGCGGCGACCGGCGATCTCCGGTTTGCCAAACAGCCGCAGCTGGGCGCCCGGCACCAGCGCCAATGCCTCGCCAATCCCCTGATAGCGGATATTCTGGCTGTGCCCTTCGCGCAGCACCACGGCAGAGGCGCTCGGCCCGTACTGGGTGATGGTGCCGACCGGCAGCCCCAGAATGGCGCGTACATGCAGGGCGAACTCGGAGAGATCTTGCGAGATCAGGGTCACCATGCCGGTGTCGTGGGGGCGGGGGGAGACTTCGCTAAACCACACCTCGTCGCCCTTGATAAAGAGCTCGACCCCGAACAGGCCGTAACCACCGAGGGCCTCGACTACCTTGGCCGCCACCTCTTTGGAGCGGGCCAGCGCCAGTTCGCTCATCACTTGTGGCTGCCAGGATTCGCGGTAGTCGCCATCTTCCTGCCGGTGCCCGATCGGCTCGCAGAAGTGAATGCCATCGACGGCGCGTACCGTGAGCAGGGTGATTTCGTACTCGAAGGGAACGAAACCCTCGACGATCACCATGCCACGACCGGCGCGGCCGCCTTCCTGGGCGTAGGTCCAGCTCTCATCCAGCTTGGCGAGATCGCGCAGCACGCTCTGTCCTTTGCCGGATGAACTCATCACAGGTTTCACCACGCAGGGCAGGCCGATGGCCTCAACGGCGGCGACAAACTCCTCCTTGCTCTGGGCAAAGCGGTAGGGGGAGGTGGGCAGACCCAGGGTCTCGGCGGCGAGGCGACGGATCCCTTCCCGGTTCATGGTGAGCTGGGTGGCGCGGGCATTTGGCACTACCTTGACCCCTTCTTGCTCCAGAGCGGCCAGGGTATCGGTGGCGATCGCTTCAATCTCGGGGATGATGAGGTCGGGTTTGACCTCGGCAACCAGGGCACGCAGGGCGTTGCCATCGAGCATGTCCAGCACGTGGGCAGCGTGGGCCACCTGCATGGCGGGGGCATTGGGGTAGCGGTCGGCGGCGATCACTTCGATCCCGAACCGTTGCAACTCGATGGCGACCTCCTTGCCAAGTTCGCCGGAGCCCAGCAGCAGGGCACGGGTGGCGCCGGGGCGGGTTGCGGTTCCAAACATACGATCTCTCCTGATGTCGATGGTCACTGTTGATGGCCGCTATCGCACGAATAGCGGACAAAAAAAGAGGCACGCATGGCGTACCTCAGGAAACGGGTTTGTGAGCGCGCTGCTCCAGATGGGTCAGCAAGGTAATGGCGCCAATGATGATGGCGGCGCCAAGCCACAGACGGCCGGGGGGCGCCCAGCCAAAGACCAGCCAGCCCGCCAGCACGTTCATCGGCAGCTTGGCAAAATCGAAAGGCTGCACGAAGGAGGCCTCCGCCACGCTGTAGGCACGAGCGATGGACATCTGGGCCAGCGCCGTCAGCACGCCGGAGGCGGCTACCAGCAGCCATTGGCTCTCGCTCGGCCACTGCCACTCCGGCAGGGCCAGCATGACGTTGAACGGGGTACTGAAAATAAGCAGGTAGACCACAATGGTGTGGGATGATTCGTTGGCCGCCTGATAGCGCACCATCAGGGAGTAACCGGCCCAGAACAGCGCCGCCGCTACCGGCAGCAGGGAGGCCCAGTTGAACTCGTCGGTCCAGGGGGCGAGGATCACCATGGCGCCAGCAAAGCCCGCCAGGGTTGCCAGAAGTCGGGCGCGGCTCACCTGCTCCTTGAGCAGCAGGGCAGAGCCCAGGGTGGCAAACAGCGGCGAGGTCATCAGCAGGGCGATCCCCTGCCAGATGGGGACGGGGAACGCCAGTGCCCACAGCCAGAGCTGGATGCCGATCACCGCCAGCAGCACCCGCAACAGGTGCAGCCGGAACTGATTGGTCATAAGGGATTGACGTAGGCCGTGACGAATCAGCCATGGCAGCAGGCAGATCAGGGCGATCAGGTATTGATGGAAGGCGACCTGAGTAGAGGCAAGGCCGAGTTTGAAGCTGGCATACTGGCTCAGGCTGTTGACGGCGGCGAAGCAGAGCCCTGCCACCATCATCCAGACTGCACCGGCCAGAGGAGAGTGCCTGCGCGAGGGTATCATGGGATCCGGGTCGCTGGAAAAAAGTGCGGCGGATCATAACGGCAATCGTTTGTTCTGCCAAGGGTTGAAGCGCGGCTGCAGGGTTGGCTGGCGAGGAAGTGGCCTTACATCAAAATTTTTGAACAAGTTGAGCATCTATTTTCGCTATCAGCAAATAAGCACAATGTTTAGAGTGACCTCCATCGACAGCAACGCTGTTCAACCGACAACCAAATGGAGTTTCACCATGGCCAATATCCTCGTACTCAAATCCAGCATCCTGGGTCAATATTCCCAATCCAACGCCCTGATCGACGGCTTCCTGGCTGACCATCAGGATGATGCCGTCACCGTGCGGGATCTGGCAGCCCTCAACCTGCCGGTGCTGGATGGCGAGCTGGCCTCCGGCCTGCGCGGTGGTGACAACCTGAGCGAACGTCAACTGGCGGTGATCGCCCAGTCTGACGAGCTGATCGCTGAACTCAAAGCGAGCGATCTGGTGGTGATTGCGGCCCCCATGTACAACTTCAACATCCCGACCCAGCTGAAAAACTGGATCGATCTGGTGGCGCGCGCCGGTGTCACTTTCCGCTACACCGAGACCGGCCCGGTCGGCATGGTTGAGAATACTCGTGCGCTGGTGATCAGCCCGCGCGGGGGCATGCACGTCGGCAGCGCTACCGATCTGGTGACCCCCTACATGCGCATCCTGCTCGGTTTCATCGGTATCAAAGAGGTGGATTTCATCTACGCCGAAGGGATGGGGATGGGCCCGGATGCCCAGAGTAAGGGGATGGAAGCGGCCAAGGCGCAGCTGGAAACCCTGGCTATCTAAGGGCTCTCTACCCAGTCAGGGGTTTTCTCTTCAAGAGGTTGCCCCGCCAGATACCACAACGCAGCCATCAGGCTGCGTTTGTTTTTTGGCTAGATGTGATTGCGACAGACGTTATTGCTACAGAGGGTATCGCGGCAAGCGGGCCATATAGACGCTCTGGCGGAGTCACTACTCCATCATAAAACGGCGACAACCACGCACCAGCAGCGATGCCACCGCGACCAGCAGGCCAAGCAACAGGGTGGTCAGCCACTGTTCGGTGCTTTGCGGCAATTGGGGCGTGAAGAGGCTGATCATCAACAGGGTGCAGAGCGTGATCAACAGGCTCTGTCGGGGCATCAATATCATGGGGTCATCCTTGGTTTGCTCACCTGAAACGATGTTAATGCCCTCTTATGACAGGGTGATGTATCCGTGCATCTCCCTGTTGGGGCTCTTCAGACCATATCAGGTTTTTACCGCAGAGCCAGCGCCATCACTGGCGCTGTGATCCCGATCCCGCTACCTGTCCTTATCTGAACTGTTTCTGCGCTGGCTGGTAGTGAAAATCGCCGCTGGCGAGCCGTGCTTCCAGTGCCGCCTGCTCGATCTCCTGCGCCTTGCAGAGATCATCCAGATCGTCATAGCGATCACGCAGCTGCATATTGACGACGCTCAGCAACATGTTGATATCCATGGTGGCGAACTTTTTCAAATCCATGATTATTTCTCCCGATCCAGCGATTGCAACTGCTCGATGGCGGCGCTGACGCTGTGCAGATGCTGGCGGATCGCCTCGCGGGATTCGCTCGGCAGATAGTCGGTCAGGGTATGTTGCCAGCTGCCAGCTTCGCTCTTGAGCTGCAGGAAGAGGGCGAGACCGGCATTGGTGAGGGAGACCAGGCTGATGCGTTTGTCCTGCTCGCTGCTCTCGGTGAAGATGATCCCTTTTTCGACCAGACGGCGGATCTCGCGGGAGATGCGCACCTTGTCCATGCCGCTCGCCTCGACCAGCTCTTTCTGGCTGATGGGGTAGTTGGGGCCGAGCACCATCATCAGGCGCCACTGCGGCACGGTCAGCTGGTAACGCTGTTCATAAAACTGTTCGAAGGTATCCCGTAGCATCTCGGCGGCATGTACCAACTGATAGGGCGGGTAGTGAGCGAGTAACGCTATGATTTTTGACATATTACACCCTGCTGTGACGGCTGCATCAGATGCAGTTTCTTTTGATACTTTGACATTGATGATACGAAACTCAAGCTGATTTGTCTGACCCGGTTGCGATGAAATGTGCGGTGGCGCACGCCCTCAAGGAAAAACCGGGTCTGACCGACGGGATTTTAAGCCATCGCTGTTCAGCCTTTACGCAACCAGATGAGGGCGTTCTGCTTGAGCCAGGCCTCGCGGGTGTGCAGGGCGTAGAGTGCGGCCTCGTCACGGCTGCCCGCTTGCCAGCTCTGCGGCTCCTGTTTGGGCAGCTTGCGCTGACCCAGCAGGCAGGCCGGAATGTGCGGGTTGGCCTCGATGGCGACCAGCAGATGGGGCTTGGCTGCCTCGGCACCCTCGGTGGCAAAGACCATCAGCGCCTTGTTGTAGAGCAACCAGCTGGAGGCTTCATCGAAGCGCACCAGCAGAGCGGCCAGCGCCTGCCAATCCCCTTGCAGTGTATAGAGGGTGGAGAGGTTGTAGCGGCAACCCGGTTCATCGGCCACGCAGATGGTCAGCAGTTCCAGATACTCCGCTTTGGCCTCAGCCAGCTTGCCAAGGCGCAGCAGGCAGTCGGCGCGTCCGGCTCTGGCGGCCAGCAGGGGGCGCAGCTCGGGGGCACTCCAGCCGTGACCAGCGACTTGCTGCCAGAAGTCCTCGTCAAACAGCGGGGTGGCATCGGCGATGATCTTCTCGAACCAGCCGAGGCGGGCCTGATGATCGCGGCAGCTGTCGGCCCGCTCGAACCAGCTCTGCCACTGCTGGGCCTGCTCGCCATTGATCGCCACATCGGCGCTGGGGGCGGCCTGATACTGGTCGAGGTTGAGCAGCTGGTTGAGGGCGGTCTTCATGTTCTGGCGCTGGTGTTTGCAGAACTCGACAAAGGGGAGTTCGCTGGCGGCGGCGCTATAGAGCATCTGGGCCATCTGTTTGTCGCGAAACAGGCTCAGCTCGGCGGCCAGACTGAAGCGGTACTGGGTAGTCGGGTCGTTCAAATCCTTCGGCTTGGGCCAGGTGACAAAGCCCTGGCTGAAACCGTAGCACCACTGACCGAGGGGATGGCTCTGCTCGAACACCTGCTCCGGGTTATCGCTGGGCAGGCGGCATTGGCTAGGCAGAGCCAGCTGGGCGTCGTCGGCCTGGGCTTCCAGCTCGGCGATCAGGTGGTTGAGGGCCTCTGCACTCTTCTCATCCAGCTCGGTATCCTGTTCCAGCAAACCAGCCAGCGGACGTTGCCAGTCAGGGCTTGTCGGCCCCACCAGACGGGCACAGAGAAAACCGTGCAGGGCCGGGTAGGTCATGTCTTGCTGGCTGTGGCTCTGGATCCATTGATTGAGCAGGCGGGTACGAGTGGATGGGTTCATCGACAGTTCCTCTGGATTTGAACAGCCGCGAAGTCTACCTAAAAGTGGGGTTATTTGCAGTAAATGGCCGCCTGTTTGGCGATTTAATCACCATTGGCGGGTAAGATAGCGGCGAAAGGGCGGCCCGTGGTGGCTTGGGGACTAGGCCAGATCACCGCTCTTGAGGTAACATGCGCGCCCATAGGGGCCATGGATCAGTTGGCCCATCCGGGTAATGAAAAAAGAGAGCACCATGATACAGATTGGCAAGATGAACACCCTCACCGTCGTTGAACTCGAAGACCGTGGCGCCTGGCTTGCGGCCGATGAATACGGTGAACTGCTGCTGCCCAAGCGTCAACTGCCGGAAGGGGTGAAAGAGGGGGATAGCGTGCAGGTTTTCCTCTATCTGGATGCCGATTGCGAGCCGGTGATCACCACCGACAAGCCATTTGCCATGGTGGACGAATTTGCCGGTCTGAAAGTGGTCAATGCCAACAAGATTGGTGCCTTCCTCGATTGGGGCATGAAAAAAGACTTGTTCGTGCCCAGCCGCGAGCAGAACAAGCCGATGCAGGTGGGCCACGTCTATCTGGTGCGTCTGCAACTGGATAACGAAGGACGCATGGTCGGCACCAGCCGCATCGAGAGTTTCCTGACCCCGGCCGGTAGCCAATTCAAGGTCGGTGACGAAGTGACCGCGCTGCCGGGCGAGCACTCGCCCCTTGGCATCAAGGTGATCGTCAACGGCCAGTATCCTGGCATGCTGTTCAAGAACGAAGTGTTTGGCCGGGTGATGACCGGTCGGCCGCAAACCGCCTGGGTCAAGCAGGTGCGTGAAGATGGCAAGCTGGATCTGACCCTGCAAAAGCCGGGTCTGGCGCGGGTTGATGACGCCGGTGAACGCATTCTGAGCCGGATGAGAAAGCAGGGCGGCAGCCTGGCGGTGGGTGACAAGAGCGAACCCGAGCTCATCTACAAGCTGTTCAGCATGAGCAAGGGCACCTTCAAGAAGGCGATCGGCGGCCTCTACAAGCAGGGCAAGATCGTCATCGAAGATAACGCCATCACTCTGGTGGCCACAGAGACCGACTCGGCAGTGGATAGCGAATAAGATGCCGAGCCCCTGTGTTGGCCTCTGCAAGGCAAAGGATGGGCTTTGCCTTGGCTGTGGCCGCACCCTGACCGAGATCGGCCACTGGTCGGTAATGGAGAGCAAGGCCCAGCTGGCGGTGATGGCCGAGCTGAATGGCTCGAAAAGTACCCACTGCTGCCCGGGTTGTGGTGAACCGGCCTATTGCGCTGTCTCTGCCGGTCAAACCATAGCCCAGTGCTGGTGCAGTCAGTTGCCGGTATTGCCGATGCAGGAGGCCAGCGCCTGCTGGTGCCGCCGCTGTCTGGCCAAGGCCATCGCGGCGCAGGATTAGCAGAGAACAGCAATAAGAGAGCACAGAAACAAGAAAGGCGCCGATGGCGCCTTTTTTATGCCTGCTGCTGGCGATGCCAGCGCACATGCACCTGATCTTCAGTCAGCAGACGGGGCAGCAGGAAGGTGGCGAAGATCACCTCAAACTCATCCTGATGATCCAGCAAACCGACCCACACTTCGACCCAGCGCTCCATATCGACCGGCTCACCCAGCTCGGTCGACCAGTCGGCATTGGGCAGGGTTGCCTCCACGGCGCCACGCTGCTCAAACTCCAGGGTGATGTCGACTATTTGTTCGGGGGCCAGCATATCGGCGGCCTGCTCAAGAAACTGATCATAGGCCCATTCGACCAGCTGATCCGGGGTACGCTGTTCCATGAAATCACTCCAGATACATCGAGGTTCGCTACTGTAACAATTATTGGCAGTGGCGGCCAGACCAGTGCGCCGGGCGTGCCTGACCTGTCCAAGTTGCCATTGGGGGAGTATGGTTAAGGCGCGGATCATCTGGCAGGGAGTGGGGGGATGAAACAGCGGGGACGGCGGCAACAGATCAAGCGACGGCGCGAGGCCTGGTGGTGGCACTATCTGCCGCTTCACCGCGAGACGGTGGGCGGTCATCTGGGCCCACCGGAGAAACCTGATGAGCCCTGAAGATCAGTCGGCCTGATGCACCCGATTGAGGGTGATCTGGCCCAGTTGCCCCATTTGGCGGCGGATCCAGACCGAACGCTTCTGCACATAGGGTGAAGGGGGCTTGACCCGATAACGCCACGGATTGGGCAGGGCGGCGGCCAGCAGGGATGACTCGTAGCGGGTCAATCGGCTGGCCGGTTTGCCAAAATAGGTGCGGGCGGCGGCTTCGGCGCCATAGATGCCGGGGCCGAACTCCACGATATTGAGATAGACCTCGAGAATGCGGGCCTTGTCCCAACCCAGCTCCATCAGCAGGGTAAACCAGGCCTCCAGCCCCTTGCGCAGGAAGCTGCGATCACTCCACATAAAGAGGTTCTTGGCGGTCTGCTGGCTGAGGGTGCTGGCGCCGCGCACCCGTTCGCTGTGCTGGTTGTGCTTGAGGGCCGCGTTGATGGCATCCATGTCAAAGCCGTTGTGCTCGGCAAAGCGCTGATCCTCGGCGGCGATCACCGCCAGTTGCAGCTCCTTGGAGATGGACTCCAGATCCACCCACTCATGGCGCACCTGGGTGATTTTGGCGGGCGGAAATAGAGCCCGCTCGATACGCCAGCTCCACATCGGCGGATCAATAAAACGCAGCAAGGCGACCGAGCCGACCGAGCAGAGCAGCCCGGCCAGCGCGATCTTGCCTGCCCACCTCAACACGCGGCGCCCAAACGATGCAGATGGGCGCTCGGGGGCCACGGCGTCAGGGTCTGACGCCCACTGATAGTGGCTGGGATCATCGGGATCCGGAATTATTGGGGCAGCCATTCGATGTGGCAGAACTTCTCGTCAACACGGCGGGAGAGCAGCATGCGGGCAAACAGGTGCTCATACTCTTGTTCTTCGTTGCCAAGGCCGACCCAGATCTCGGCATAGTCGGTGTCGCTCACCGCAAAACCCACGTCCGCCTCCCAGTCATCGGCCGGATCGGTTTCGGCCAGCAGGCCGCGATCGTTGAACTCCTGATTGAAGCGGGCGATCTCCTGCTCCGGCAGGTTGTCAGAGGCCAGCTCCATAAAGAGTTCGAGGGCGGTATCGAGCAGTTCCTCGACGCTGTGCATTTCGTCATTCATCGACATAAGCGGTCTGTTCCAGAAAAGAGAAAAAGGTGCCATCGCAGATCACAGCCTGCGGGGCGGCGCTATTCTAGCGGTCGGCAGACCCCTTGGCGAGATGAGGCGAGCCGCTGTGGCCTGTTTTTGTGCCAATAAAAAACCGGATCCAGTGACAGGATCCGGTCTTCATTGGGGGAAGGGGTCACGCATAGGGCGTCAGCTCATCCCTTCTTGTCATCGGCGAAGGTGATGTTGAGCTCCAGTACCGACAGCTCATCACTCTTCTGATCCAGTTGGACGGTTATCTTCTCCGGATCAATGTTGACGTATTTGCGGATCACATCGAGGATATCCTGCTTGAGCTGGGGCAGGTAATCCGGCCCCCCTCTGGATGAACGCTCGTGAGCAACAATGATCTGCAACCGCTCTTTGGCCAGTTGTGCGGTGTTCTGTTTCTTGTTGGAACGAAAATAATCCAATAATGACATGTTTAACTCCCGAACAGTCGGCTAAAGAAGCCCTTCTTCTCTTCTTCCAGAAAACGAAATTCCTTGGCATCGCCCAGCAGGCGGGACACCGCATCTTCGTAGGCCTGACCGGCATCGGACTCCTTGTCCAGAATAACCGGTTCGCCGGAGTTGGAGGCGCGCAGCACCGCCTGGGACTCCGGGATCACCCCGAGCAGCGGGATGGCCAGGATCTCCTGCACATCCTGCACGCTCAGCATGTCGCCGCGGTTGACGCGGGTCGGGCAGTAGCGGGTCAGCAGCAGGTGCTCCTTGATGGGGTCTTCGCCACGCTCGGCGCGGCGGGACTTGGAGGCCAGGATGCCAAGGATGCGGTCGGAGTCACGCACGGAAGAGACTTCCGGGTTGGTGGTGACGATCGCTTCGTCGGCAAAATAGAGCGCCATCAGCGCGCCCGCCTCGATCCCCGCCGGGGAGTCGCAGACGATGTAATCGAACTTCATCTCTGCCAGCTGATCCAGGATCTTCTCAACCCCCTCACGGGTGAGGGCATCTTTGTCCCGGGTCTGGGAGGCGGGCAGGATAAACAGATTTTCCGAGCGTTTGTCCTTGATCAGCGCCTGATTGAGGTTTGCTTCCCCATTGATGACGTTGACGAAGTCATACACCACGCGCCGCTCGCAGCCCATGATGAGATCCAGGTTTCTCAGACCGATGTCAAAGTCAATGACCACTGTCTTGTGACCACGCTGGGCTAAGCCGGTGCTCAGGGCCGCACTGGTTGTGGTCTTGCCAACGCCACCTTTACCCGATGTAACGACTATGATTCGCGCCATTCTCGCTTCCTTGTAACTCTATTTGATACGGTCTATTCGGAGTTGTTCGTTGTCCAGCCGGACGTGTACCGGTTGCTGGATCAGGCCTGCCGGCAATGCATCGCTCAGCTGGAATGTGCCCGCGATGGAGAGCAGCTCGGCCTGTAATTGCTGGCAATAGATCCGGGCCTGGGTGTTGCCCCGGGCACCGGCAATGGCTCTGCCACGCAGGGTGCCATAAATATGAATGCTGTCATCGGCGAGCACTTCAGCTCCCGGACTGACGGACCCCAGCACCACCAACGAGGTGCCGGCGGCATAAATCTGCTGGCCGGAACGAACCGGTCCCACATGTACCTTGCTCGGGATCAAGGGGGCGGGTTCGGGCTCGGGAACCACCTCAGGGGCGACTGGCGCGGGGGCCGGCTCGGGTTCCGGTTCGCTCTTGCGACTCTTGCCCGAGGCCATCACGGCCAGTCCCACCGCCTTGGCGGCCGTCTTCATCTCTTCGCTGCGCGCACCCGTGATGCCGACCAGCACAAATTCTTCGGACTCCACCAGCTCCTTGAGCTGTTCGAAATCGGGAATATGTTCCAGTCGGGAAACATTGATCACCAGCGGCGCACAATTAAAAAAGTAGGGTGCCTGGGCCACTTTTTCGGCCAACAACTGACGTATCCGCTCAGGCTCGCCATCGCTGATATGCAACACAGAAATAGTGAAGGTGGTCCCTTTCAATTCGTTATCGCGCTCAACCATGAATCTTCCCCGAGGCAGAGATGCTAATCCGTTATTGTTATTCAATTCCTGATGTTATAGTTTGCCCCCATCAGAGGCAATAAACTCGTCGGATTATATCAATTTCCATGTTGTGTGCAGTCTATAAAAGTCGCAAAAAAGCCGAGACCTACCTTTTTGTTGAAAAAAGAGAGGATTTCTCCCGTGTTCCCGAGCCATTGCTGAGCGCATTCGGGCGTCCCGAGCTGGTGCTGATGACCAAGCTGGACCCGGCCAAGCCCTTGGGGCTGGCTGATGTAGGCAAGGTGATGGCCGCGCTGACCAACCAGGGGTTCTACCTGCAGGTGCCGCCGCCTCCCGAGAATTTGCTGGAACAGCACAAGGCCAGCCTGAAAAAACCATCCTGAATATCCAGCCCCGTGGTGTGTTCTGCCCAGCGGGGCTAATTCTTTGTGACTGTGCATGACGCATTCCTAGCCCGGTGAGGTGGTTGGCGATAATCCCGTGACAGGGACTGGCCAAATTAAACCCTCCCTTTGGTGATATTCACTTTTCGCTGTTTAAATAGAAAGTCAATCTACCCTCAACACCATATCGTCAACCTTTGCTGGCGCTCACAAAAATAGCGAGCGGCGCATACTCATATCCGCCATTTCAACGGCTATTGGCTCATTCATCGATTATTTTCAGCTCCTTCCTTGGGATCTCTTTTTGACCTCTACGGCGCGGTGAGTTGTCCATAAAATGGGGCGCAAAAAGGGGCGATGATAACTGCGCTAAACCAGGTTTGTGCGATGATTTGTGGCCGAAACGATGAGCTAACCCCCTGTTTGTGCTCTGGATTGTTTGCCCATATTGAGCAGGCTATTCTGCATTCGCTATACAACTGGCAATCAGCGCAGTGGGCGCCGGAGGATAATCCGCGAGCGTGAGCGGTAACCACATCTTGCCAAACAAAGGGATGCCAAAGGGGCGGATATAGGGTTGCGGGGTCATCCCGATATGGGTCAGTTGGCAAACGGTGGCGGGGGAAATAGCGGGTAAATGTTTTTGGCAGGGGCAGAACGCCGCTTTCAATGCAGTGGAATGCTGTAATCAAGGCATGCCATCAGAGAGGCATTCAGACAAGGCAACCAGCCACGCGGTGGCGTAGTTGGGTCGTGTCAGCGATGCCGTGTCGTGCAATGGTCGGTATCAGGTGCCTTGGCATTTATTTCGGGCAATAAAAAAGGCGGGATATCCCGCCTTTGTTCAGATGAGGGTAACAACCCTTATTCGCAAGCAACCTGCATCACCTTGATGGCCAGACCACCACGGGAAGTTTCACGGTACTTGGAGTCCATGTCCTTGCCGGTGATGTACATGGTCTCGATCACCTTGTCTAGGGAGACGCGCGGCTGGGAGGTACGACGCAGGGCCATACGGGAGGCGTTGACCGCCTTCATGGCTGCGATAGCGTTACGCTCGATGCAAGGCACTTGTACCTGACCGGCAACCGGATCACAGGTCAGACCCAGGTTGTGCTCCATGCCGATTTCGGCGGCTTCACAGACGTGCTCCGGGCTACCGCCCATCAGCTCGGTCAGACCGGCAGCGGCCATGGAGCAGGAGACACCCACTTCACCCTGACAGCCCACTTCGGCGCCGGAGATGGAGGCGTTCATCTTGTAGAGGATGCCGACGGCACCGGCAGCCAGATAGAAACGGGTGTACTCATCGCGGCCAACCGGCTGGATGAACTTGTCATAGTAGGCCAGGACGGCCGGGATGATACCGGCAGCACCGTTGGTCGGGGCGGTGACCACGCGGCCACCGGCAGCGTTCTCTTCACTGACCGCCAGGGCGAACATGTTGACCCAGTCAACGATGTTCATCGGGTCGTTGGAGAGGTTCTCGTTGGTGTTGAGCTGGCGGTAGAGCGGCGCCGCACGACGGGGTACGCGCAGCGGGCCGGCCAAGACACCTTCGGTGCGGCAGCCGCGCTCGATACCTTCGCGCATGGTGTTCCAGATCTTGCCGAACTTCTTGTAGATCTCTTCCGGGGTGTTGAAGCACTTCTCGTTCTCCAGCATCAGGGCGGAGATGGAGAGACCGGTCTGGCTGCAGTGGGCAACCAGTTCAGCTGCGCTCTTGAACGGATAGCGGACGGACATGTCGCCGCTGTCAGCCTTGCCGAAGTTCTCTTCGTCAACGATGAAGCCACCACCGATGGAGTAGTAGGTCTTGCTGTAAACCACTTCGTCTTCGATCAGGGCGCTCAACTTCATGCCGTTTTCGTGCAGCGGCAGGGCTTCGTCATGGAATACCATGGCATCACGCGGGAAGCTCACGGTGTGGCAGTGCAGGCCGATTGGCAGGCGCTCGGTCTGTTCAACACGGGAGATAAACTCGGGGATCGCATCGATATCGACATTTTCCGGCAGGTTGCCGGCCAGGCCCATGATGATGGCGGTGTCGGTATGGTGGCCTTTGCCAGTCCAGGAGAGGGAGCCGTAGACATCGACATTGATCCGGGTTACATCGCGGATCTTGCCGCCCGCGCGCAGCTCGTCAACAAACTGTTTGGCCGCTTTCATCGGGCCAACAGTGTGGGAAGAAGAGGGGCCTACACCGATTTTGAAGATATCAAAAACGCTGATCATGTCACTATTACCTCAGGGTAGAAGGGGGCGGCATGCCCACTCACAGAAATTTGGGAGATCCATGGGACGCGCTTGTCAGCGCAGGTCACAGAACCAGATAACCGTAGTGTAACGGCTCCAGACCTAAAAAAAGTTGAAATAGATCTATTTTTGTTGAATCTGAGGCGCGAGTATAAAATTTATTTTTGTGCTTATCCATTTTGTTAAGCGTTTGCCCATAAAAATACCCGGCGATGCCGGGTATTTCGGAACCAAATGGAGTCATTTGCCATTTTTTAACATTCGGTAATGTTAACGGCGAGGCCGCCACGGGCCGTCTCCTTGTATTTGGTCTTCATATCGTTGCCGGTCTCCCACATGGTCTTGATCACCTTGTCCAGCGACACCTTGTGCTCGCCGGTGCCGCGCAGGGCGAGGCGGGCGGCATTGATCGCCTTGACCGCTCCCATGGCGTTGCGCTCGATGCAGGGTACCTGCACCAGCCCGCCGATGGGGTCGCAGGTGAGCCCGAGATTGTGCTCCATGCCGATCTCGGCGGCGTTCTCCACCATGGCCGGGCTGCCACCCAGCAGTTCGGTCAGCGCCCCGGCGGCCATGGAGCAAGCGACACCCACTTCCCCCTGACAACCCACTTCGGCCCCGGAGAGGGAGGCGTTCTTCTTATATAAGATGCCGATGGCGGCGGCGGTGAGGAAGTAGCGCACCAGCGTCTCATCATCCACTTTGTGAACGAAGCGATCGTAGTAGTGCAGCACGGCGGGGATGATGCCCGCGGCGCCATTGGTGGGGGCGGTTACCACCCGGCCACCGGCGGCGTTCTCTTCGTTGACGGCCAGCGCAAACAGGTCGACCCACTCCATCACCATCAGCGGATCCTTGTTGAAGTTGGTCTCGCAGCTGAGTTGGCGGAACAACCCCGGGGCGCGGCGCCGCACCTTGAGGCCGCCTGGCAGCACCCCTTCGCTCTTGCAGCCCCGCTCGACGCAGCCCTGCATCGCCTGCCAGATCTTGCGCAGTCCCGCTTTTATCTGCTCATCGCTGCGAAAGACCCGCTCGTTGGCGAGGATCAGCCCCGAGATGGAGAGGCCGCTCTCCTGACAGTGGGCCAGCAACTGGGCGCCGCTATCGAACGGGTAGGGGACCGGATGTTCGGCATCCGATTTGGCGGCTTCCTCCTTGGCGGTGGCAAAGTGGCTCTCTTCGATGATGAAGCCCCCGCCGATGGAGTAGTAGGTCTGACTAAACAGCAGGGCGTTGTCGGCGGCAAAGGCGCGCAGGGTCATGCCATTGGTGTGGGCTGGCAGGGTCTTGCGGCGATTGAAAATGATGGCGCCGCTGCGGGGGAAGTGACTTGGCTGCTCGCCAGCCAGCAGCAGGCTCTGCGCTTGGTCTATCTGGGCCAGCAGATCCGGAATGGCATCGATATCGACCGATTCGGGTTCAAAGCCAGACAGTCCCAGCATGATCGCCTTGCCGGTGCCGTGCCCTTTGCCGGTCTGGCCGAGCGAACCGTAACACTCTACTTCGACCCGCATGACGTGCGGCAGATGGCCTTGCAGCTTGAGCTGCTGGACGAAGGCATAGGAGGCACGCATGGGGCCGACAGTATGGGAAGAGGAGGGGCCAATCCCGATGGAAAACAGGTCAAACACGCTGATCATGACATCAATCCGGTGATGGTTTATGTCTGTTTATTCTAGGATTTTTGCCGTGGATGGAAAGTGGGGATGTGCGGTGCTGTGACATGGACACAGATAAAGGGCAGGCGGTTGCCCAAGAAGGTTGAAGGGGAAGACCCCTTCAACCGGCCGGATCAGTCGAGAAATTCGCACAGATAGGCGGTGGGGGTTTTCACTGCCAGCTTGAAGGAGGAGTGACCCGCGACCAGGAAGGATTCACCCTGATTGTAGGTGTGCCACTCATCTTCATCGGCCAGCTGGATGGTGAGGGCGCCCTTGATCACCGTCATCCGTTCGGGGGCGGCGGTGTTGAACAGGTAGTCACCGCTGTTCATCACCCCGACGGTCGATTTCTCGCCTTTTTGTTCGAAACCGATGGATTTTACATTTCCGTCGAAATACTCGTTAACTTTCAGCATCTTTACATCCCTGTGTGTACGTTTGTGCAGCCAAGCTAGCACAATCTTTTGCCAGTTGTCATGGGGGATGAGGTAAAAATCGCCGAGACCGCTTTGAATCTTTACTTTTTAGCAAACTTATTAATAGTTAAGGTTAACGATTTGCTGATTTAAAACAGCTATTAAATGTGAGATAACACGCGCAAACAGGGGAATGGGCAGCTGCTCATTCCCCTGTTTGGTTAATTGCACTGGGAAAGTGTGAATTTTGCTACATAAAGGAACATATTGTGTTAACTAAAGGGCTCATTAAAAACATCGGCTTCCAGGTTGTGGTGGCCATGGTACTGGGCGCAGTGGTCGGCGCGTTCATGGGTGAACAAGCCACCGTGTTTGCACCGCTTGGTACCCTGTTTATCCAGTTGATCAAGATGCTGGTGATCCCGCTGGTGGCGGTTGCCATCCTCTCCGGCGCCGCCAATCTGGGCGCCAGCCCGGCAGCGGGCAAGATCGGCGCAGCGACGCTGGCCTTCTTCCTGATTACCTCTGCGTTGGCCGTGCTGCTGGCGCTGGTGATGGGGCAAATCTTCAAACCGGGTGTCGGGGTTGATTTCGCTTCCGTCGCCTCCATGTTTGGCGGTGACTACGCCGATAAAGGGGCGCTGCCGGATGCGGTTGCCACCCTGCTTGGCATGATCCCCACCAACGTGTTCCAGTCGCTCAACGAGGCAAACATCCTGCAGATCCTGGTGTTCTGCATGTTCCTCGGCATTGCGCTGGCCAAACAGCCGCGCGAGCGGGCCAAGCCGCTGGTCGATGGGCTCAATACCCTGGTGGATGCCTTCGTCTGGATGATCAACAAGGTGATGATCATCGCGCCGCTCGGGGTGTTCGGTCTGATGGCAGAAGCCATCGGTACTTATGGCTTCGACGTGCTGACCCTGGTGCTCAAGCTGTTCGTGGTCTATGTGGCCGCCATCCTGATCTTCGGCTTTGTGGTCTATCCGCTGCTGGTCGTGATGTTCTCCAACACGCCGGTACGCAAGTACTTCTCGGCCATGAAGAAGCCGCAGATCGTGGCCTTCTCCACCGCCTCTTCCATGGCGACCCTGCCGGTCAATATGGAGACCTGCGAGCATGATCTGAAAGTGACCAACGCGACCGCTTCCTTCGTGCTGCCGCTGGGGGCCACCATCAACATGAGCGGCAACGCCATCTATTACGGTCTGGTCGCCATCTTCTTCGCTCAGGTTTACAACATCGATCTGAGTGTCGGTGCCTGGGCGGCCATCATCGTGACCTCCACCCTGGGGGCGATCGGTCAGGCCGGTGTACCGGGCCCAAGCTTCCTGGTTGTGGCCGTGCTGCTGGCAGCCGGGATCCCCATCGAAGGGTTGCCGCTGCTGTTTGCGCTGGATCGTCTGTTCGACATGATCCGCACCTCCCTCAATATCACCGGCGATGCGGCCTGTGCTGTCATTGTTGACAGCTTCAGCCCGGAATATGACCCAGAGCGTTGGAACAAGGCATAACAGCTTTGAGTTGAACTAAAGCAGCGCTGAGCTAAAACAGCCCCGAGCTGAAACTGCGTAACGCGAGCCCCTGCCATGATGGCGGGGGCTTTTTTATATCTGCCGGACAGATATCAGAGAAAAGGAGTGCACAAGAGGTTGCTGACGAATTTTGCTGTGTTGAATGGAGAGCACAGGAGGGGAAAACAACTGTCGTGGGCATGGGCCTTGTGACGGATGGCTGCCTGTTGTGGCTGCCGGGGCAGGGGGTTGTCAAATGGCGGGTAACAAAAAGGGGAGCTTGGCTCCCCTCGGATATGATCTGCTGCTGGTTCGACTCCATCAGGCCAAACAGAGTGTGGTTAAACCATCCTGGTTACACCCTTGTGGCGAAAGAAGCAGCGTCAACGTGATGAAATCATATCTATGTTGACCATCTCGGCATTGTCACTGAAAAGCGCCAGTTGGTGGCGATTAAACAGACATGCCAGATAAGGTCAGTCCGGATTGATGCCTCTCTATCCGGCTCAGAACTGTGACAGTGAGGGCAGAGAGACAGCAACCAAGGTGAAAAACACCGTGAAAACGGCAGTAACGACAAACTCTTTCATTTTTCTCTCCCCAGGTTGTTGGTTGATGTTGTCAAGATACCATAATAGGGGGTTAAAACAAGAGTAAAATTGATAAAATGGCGCCTTTGAGCGTCAGCGAGGTCGAGGTGGTCATTTTTGACATGTTGCGCTGATTTTATCGCCCGTTGCGACGTTTGACCCATCGAAGATCCATTTGTTTTCATTATTTTGTTTAAATTCAATGCTTTATTGTTTTTCTTATTTATTTTTAGGTGGGTTTTATATGGGGCTTAAATGGAGTTTTATAAGTTATCCCCCTCGTAACTGCGTCATGAAGGCCATCAAAAGTGCATCTGGTTATGATTTGAAGATATCTGACGTAGATAGCTCATCCAAAAAAAGTTGGTGGATGAAATCTGGTTGCCAACCCTTGTCGCACCATGACTTTATCAGGCAGATGTCTCCGTGTTTTTACAGCAACCCTCCGTTTTACAGGGGGGCGAGCCATGGATTGGGGGGATACGGATTGGCAGTTGGCTGTTTTATCAGCGCCAATTGCACCGGCCGGTGGACGAATAGACAAGGTGGCAGCAAGGCTTAGGTGTGCATTAAGCCAGAGGCTTACTCTGTGGCTGGTCTGGCTGGTCTGGCTGGTCTGGCTGGTCTCGAACCGCGTTCTGTGTGGCCGATGGATCTGGCATAAGTAATGTGATTGCAACGCGAGAGCTGGACCGGCGCATGGTTGGGGAACTTGGGGCGATTCAGACATCTGAATACCGTCTACAAGATTGAAATACACACAGCGGTGTATGAAGAGGAGGCTGAACAAGCTCGTTTCAGGGTCAGCAGAGAGGCAGGCCACCGCAAGCCGGTTCAACAGTGATGAAACATCCACGGCAATATCGGAACGGTATCTTTGGCTGATGCCGGTTGGTGCGAGGAGGGGAAGGCTAACGATCAGTCAGATGGCGCAAGGGTTGGGATGCAGGGCAACTTGCAGGGTGAGGGCTGCACACTGTGTCGAGGCATCAGCTTGCGTGAGATATAAAAAAACCCTCCGATGGAGGGTTTTTATCATCAACAACCGGTAAAAAGCCGCGTGGCTTAGAACAGGGTGGTGGAGAGGTTGTAAAGCTCCTGATCGAACGGGCGCTTCATGTTCTCGATGCAGTCGATGATGTCGTGGTGTACCAGCTCGTTGCGCTGGATACCGACGCAGCGACCACCGTGGCCAGCCAGCAGCTGCTCAACGGCGTAAGCACCCATACGGCTGGACATGATGCGGTCACGAGCAGTCGGGGCACCGCCACGCTGGATGTGGCCCAGGATGGTGGCGCGGGTTTCACGGCCGGTCAGGGCTTCGATGTCTTTGGCCAGGGCGTTCACATCGGTGACGTGCTCGCAGATGGTGATGATGGCGTGCTTCTTGCCTTTTACTTCACCCTCTTTGATCTGTTGCAGCAGCTTCTCTTTGTCGAAGGCCACTTCCGGCACGATCACGTACTCGGCACCGCCAGCAACGGCGGCAGACATGGCCAGATCGCCACAGTGGCGGCCCATGATTTCGACCACGGAGATACGGTGGTGGGAGCTGCAGGTGTCGCGCAGACGGTCGATGGCGTCAACGACCACGTTCAGTGCGGTATCAAAACCGATGGTGAAGTCGGTACCGGCGATGTCGTTGTCGATGGTGCCCGGCAGGCCGATGCAGGGGAACCCTTCTTCGGTCAGCTTCTTGGCACCCATGTAGGAGCCGTCACCACCGATCACCACCAAGGCGTCGATGCTGTGCTTTTTCAGGTTTTCGATCGCTTCGGCACGCACGGCCGGATCTTTGAAGGCAGGGAAACGGGCAGAACCCAGGAAAGTACCACCACGGTTCACCACGTCGGAGACGCTGTGACGCTCCAGCTTGACGATGCGATCCTGATGCAGACCGAGGTAGCCATCATAAATACCGTAAACTTCCAGGCCATGATGCAAACCGGCGCGAACCACGGCGCGAATGGCTGCGTTCATACCGGGTGCGTCGCCACCACTGGTCAAAACACCAATACGTTTGATTTGTTTGGTCATGAGTGCCTCTGGATCTGAGTTGTCAAATACGAATGTTTGGAAATAGACAAGCCACTTTTACTATATCGGCTTTCGTATGGGATGCGGGGGCCGCCATAGGAAAAGCGATACAAGAGAGGGGACGTGCCCCTCTCTTTGCCAGTAATGTGAAATTACTTGGCAGCGCCAGCGATGATCTGGGAGAAGTCGTCCACTTTCAGGGACGCACCACCGACCAGGCCACCGTCGATGTCCGGCTGACCGAACAGATCGGCTGCAGTGGCGCCAGTGACGGAACCGCCGTACAGGATCTGTACTTTGGCAGCAACGGCGCCATCAAAACTGGCCAGGTACTGACGGATGTGAGCGTGAACGGATTGAGCGATCTCCGGAGTGGCAGTCTTGCCAGTACCGATGGCCCATACCGGCTCGTAAGCAACAACGGCGTTGTTGAAGGAGGCGATGCCGCAACGGTCGATAACGGCTTTCAGCTGGGTCTCAACCACGTTCTTGGTCACGCCGGCTTCGAACTGCTCCAGAGTTTCACCGATGCACAGAACCGGGATCAGGCCGCCTTTCTGGATCGCTTCGTACTTGGCCGCAACCACGTCGTCAGTCTCTGCGTGCAGGGTACGGCGCTCGCTGTGGCCGACCAGGGAGTAGGTGCAACCGAAGGCTTTCAGCATGGAGGGGGCGTTTTCGCCGGTGAAGGCACCAGACTCGTGAACGTCAGCGTTCTGGGCACCGTAGGCAATCTTGCTGCCAGCGGTCAGTTGCTCAACCAGACCCAAAAAGATAACCGGCGGGCAGACGGCGACTTGTACAGAAGGATGAGCGGCAGCAGCCGGGGTCAGTCCTTTGATCAGAGCTTCAACAGAAGCTTTGGTGCCGTTCAGTTTCCAGTTACCCATTACCAGGTGCTGTCTCATCTTGTATATCTCCTAGGCATTTGATTGCGCGACATTATATGAATTGAACCGAGCCCAAGATAGCTGACCCGGCGGCAAATGACGTAATTTTTTTTCGCTTTCCTGATCCAAATCAGGAATGAATCGCTTGATTGCTCATTCGTTAACCTGCCCTCGCAAGCGAGCCCACCATACCCCAATCCATTCGTGGATGGCAGCTTCGGAATACATCAAATAACGCCCTTTGGGTAAATAACTGTAGAGCGGCTGAGGCACCTGGCTCTGCTTGGCGGTGTAGTCGGTGGGGGCCGGCACGGCATTGAGTCCCTGACCCTGATAGAGCGCCATGGCCCGGGGCAAATGGGTGGCAGAACTGACCAGCGCCACCTCTTTTCCTTTCAGGTGGCGACTGATACTGACCGCTTCGTCATGAGTGTCTTTGTTGTTTTCAAACAACGTCATCCGCGAGCGGGGAATGCCGAGGCTCATCGCCATCCGGGCATTGACCTCGGCGTTGGAGAGGGGATCCCCCGACACATAACCCGAAAAGATCAACTCGGCGTCGGGATAGGCCTGGGCAAGACGCACCCCTTCGAGGGTGCGGGCCAGGGCGATATTGTTCTGCCAGGAACGCTCGGGCACCGCCGGATCGCTGACATGGCCGTTGCCGAGCACCACGATCGCCTCGATCTTGGGATGCTGGCTCACCTCGAACGGCGGGTAGGTCTGCTCCAGCCCGCGGGCCAGTTCATAGCTCACCGGCCGCATCCCCATCAGCGCCACAATGAGCAGCGAGAGGGTGGCCAGCAGTTTGCCGGTTTTCTGAAAACGGGTGAACCAGAGCAGCAGCAGGGCGACAAGCAGCAGGGAGAGGGAGAAGGGGAGCGGCATCAGCAGCTGACCCAGCCACTTTTTAATCACAAACACGGCAGACACTTCCTTGAGTTTTCAGCAAATTCGGGATGTGACAGAATACCCCTCTTTTTTTGGATGGCCAAAGTTGAGTTTCTCTTGAAGCAAGATCAGAGTTTTGACGGTCGCGCCGACAAGTTCGCCCGCAATATTTACGACTCCACCAAGGGGCGCATTCGCACCACCATCGTCTGGAGCGACATCGAAGCCTGCCTGGCGCGCCTTGGCAACCGGCCGCTGCGCATCCTCGATGCGGGGGGCGGTTTTGGCTACTTTGCCCAGAAGCTGGCGGCCATGGGTCATCAGGTCGAGTTGTGTGATCTCTCCGCCGAGATGCTGGATCTGGCCCGCAGCCAGATCGCCGAAAAGGGGCTGGAAGACAACATTCGTCTTATCCATTGCCCCATTCAGGATCTGAAACAACACGTGACCGGCACCTTTGATCTGGTGCTCTGCCACGCGGTGCTGGAGTGGCTCGCCGAGCCGCGCCAGACCTTGCTGGGTCTGTTCCCTTTCGTCAATGCCGGGGGCATACTGTCGCTGCTTTTTTACAACCGTCATGGCCTGCTGTTCCAGAGTCTGGTGGTGGGCAATTTTGACTATGTGCGGCTGGGCCTGCGCAAGAAGCGCCAGACTGCGCTCACGCCCACCAATCCCCAGTTGCCGGAGCAGGTCTATGACTGGATTGGGCGAGGCGGGCTCAAGATCATCGGCAAGACCGGAGTGCGGGTGATCCACGACTATATGCGTCACAAGCAGGATCAGGTCGAGAAGTTCGACGATCTGCTGGCCATGGAGCAGCAATATTGTCGCCAGGAGCCGTTTATCTCCCTGGGTCGCTATATCCATGTAATGGCGCAGAAACCCGCCAGTTGATGGGGCCTGATTTTTCGATGCCACCGGATGTAGCCGCGCGCAAGTTTGTGCGCTCAATTACAACAACGAGATGACAACGTCATGATGAGTACATCCCGTACCCTGCCCGAGCGTTCTTTGCCGGAGATAGTAGGGTGGGTCAGGCAGGAGGGGTTGGCGCTGAGTCTGCCTACCGACCGGCTGGCCTTTCTGATTGCAATCAAGACACTGTCCGAAGATGAGTCGGACTTGTCGGAAGCGGCGCTGCACGATGCCTTTGGCTACGTCAGCAACGCTTTTGGCCAGATGGACGAGACCCTCACCGGTCGCGCCAACAACGCCATCAACGACCTTATTCGCCAGCAGTTGCTGTCGCGCTTCAACACCGACATGGTGGCGGGGGAGAGCCTCTATCGCCTGTCGCGTCTTGGGATCGGCATCGTCGACTTCTTTCTCGATCAGCGTCAGGTCGACTCCATCAAGCTCTCCATTTTGCTCGAGCATTTGGCGGCCGAGCTCGACACCGCCCGCAAGGCAGCGCTCGAGACCAACACCCGCGAGCAGTGGGACGCCGAGGTGCTGCCACGGCTCACCTTCTCGCTGGAGGAGACGCTGGGGCGCATCGATCTCACCCAGCGCGCCATGGATGAGCAGCAGAATCAGGTCAAAAGCGAGATCGCGGCCCTGCTGACCCAGAACTGGGTCGATGCCATTCACAGCTGTGAAAAACTGCTGCACGAGACCGGCCAGACCCTGCGCGAGCTGCAAGATACCCTGGACGCTGCTGGCCACCGCCTGCAGGCGGGGCTGCTCAACATTCAGGAAGCGGCGCAGGGGCGTGACGATCTGTTTCACGTCGAGGAGCTGACCCATGCCTTGCAAGGTCGGCTTGACGTCATCACCAGCTGGGGCCAGCAGTGCATCGAGCTCTGGTCCCGCTACGACAGGCACGTCCACAAGTTCATTCGCAACGCCATCGACATGGACAAGAACCGCGCCTTCAGCCAGCGGCTGCGCGACTCCATCCGCAACTTCGAGCAGCATAACTGGCTGCTGCGCATTGCCGAGGAGCCCCGTCTGCTGGAGCTGCGCGACGAAACCATCGCCATCCACGACGAGGAGGTGACCGGCGAGGTGCCCCTCGAGATGGAGTACATGGAGATGGTGGACATCAACCAGGAGCTGGCGGAGCGCATCGAGCGCTATCTGGCCCGTTATCCCGAGCAGGGCCAGCAGCTGGACTTGGCCGATGTGCTGCGGGAATACCTGCTGGATTACCCGGCTCACGCCCATTTCGATGTGGCGCGTCTTCTGATCGACCAGGCCGTGCGCCTGGGCCATGCCAGCGGCGAGCGCGAGCTGCACCGCCAACCCGCATGGAAACCCATTAACCAAGCTGGATCCAAGGTTCAGGCCTATGTCATTGATCAATACTGAGTTTCCCTTGCCGCTGCGGCTCGCAGAGGCGATTGCCAACCCCTTGTTTCCGCGCATCGACACCGCCTTGCGCTCCGGCCGTCACATCAGTGCCGACGATTTCGAACAGCATTCGGCGCTGGTGGAGTACCACAACGAGCTGGAGATCTTCTACGGCCGTTATCAGGTGGAGCTGATCAAGGCGCCGGAAGGCTTCTTTTACCTGCGTCCTCGTCCCAGTGCCGACATCGGCACCACAGTGCTCTCCGAGCTCGATATGCTGGTGGGCAAGGTGCTTTGCTACCTCTACCTGAGCCCGGATCGCCTCGCCTCGGAAGGGGTGTTCGCCATGGGCGAGCTGCAAGAAGAGGTGCTGAGTCTGGCTGACGAGAAGCAGCTGCTGCGGATGGTCAACAGCCGCTCCGGCGGCACCGATCTCGACAAGAAGAAGCTGCTGGAGAAGATCCGCACCTCCATGCGTCGCCTGCGCCGCCTTGGCATGATCACCGCCCTTGGCAACAGCGACAAATTCCGGGTCAACGAATCGGTATTCCGTTTCGCCGCCGATGTGCGCTCCGATGAAGATCCGCGTGCCGTGCAACTGCGGATGATCCAGGAAGGGGAAGCCATCTTCCACGACGACGAGATGCCGAGCAGCGATTCGCTGTTTGACGATATCGAGGCGGACCTCGATGAAGAACAACTGGATCTGGAGGTATAAACAGTGCGAGGCAAGTTCAAATCCCTGACCATGGTCAACTGGAACGGCTTCTTCGCCCGAACCTTCGATCTCGATCAGCTGGTCACCACCCTCTCTGGCGGCAACGGTGCGGGCAAATCCACCACCATGGCGGCCTTTATTGCAGCGCTTATTCCCGACCAGTCGCTACTGCATTTTCGTAACACCACGGAAGCGGGCTCCAGCAGCGCCTCCCGTGACAAGGGGCTCTACGGCAAGCTGCAGCGCGGACACTGCTATTCGCTGCTGGAAGTGATGAACAGCCGCGAACAGCGGATCTGGGTCGGTGTTCACCTCGAGCAGGTGGCCAACCGTGACAACAAGGTCAATATCACCCCGTTCGCGCTGGTGGATGTGCCGGAGCGGCTGCAACCCACCGATCTGCTGCTGGAAAAGCTCGACGACGGCAAGGGCCGCGTCCGCGCCTTTGCCGATCTGAAAGGGGCTGCGGCGGAGCTTGGCGCCATGAAGGTCGCCAAGTTCAATACGGTGACCGACTATCACAATTTCATGTTCGAGTTCGGCATCACCCCGAAGAAGCTGCGCGACCAGAAGGATCGCGGCAAGTTCTATCGCCTGATTGAAGCCTCCCTCTATGGCGGCATCTCTTCGTCCATCAGCCGTTCCCTGCGCGAATACCTGCTGCCGGAGAACTCCGGGGTGCGCAAGGCATTTGCGGACATGGAGGCGGCCATCTATGAAAACCGCCGCACTCTGGAAGCCATTAAAGAGACCCAGGGGCAGCGGGATCTGTTCAAGAACCTGATCACCGAAACCACCCACTATGTGGCGGCGGACTATGTGCGCAACGCCGCCGAAAAGAGCCGTCTCTCCGAGCTGGCCCTCAAGGCGCGTCAGGAGCTGGCGGAGAAACGCCGCATTCTGGCCGAAGAGCGCCAGCGCGCCATCTATCTGGCTGATGAGGTGGAGCAGCTTACCAACCGCGAGAAGTTGCTGACTGACGAGCTGGAATCTGCCGCCGAGCATCTGGCCAAGGTGATGGCCGCTGTTGCACTGCAGAAGAAGATCGAGATGTATCGCGCCGATCTGGCGGATCTCTCTGACAAACTCGAGCAACAACAAGCGGTGGTGGAGGAGATCCACGGCCAGCTGCTGGAGGTGGAAGAGCGCAAGGAGTTGGCACAGGCCGAGGTAGACAGCCTCAAGACCCAGCTGGCCGACTACCAGCAGGCGCTCGATATCCAGCAGACCCGCGCCATCCAGTATCGTCAGGCGGTGCAGGCCCTCGATGCTGCCCGCGAGCAGTGCGAGCTGCCGGGGCTGACCGCCGAACAGGCGAGCGACACCCTGCACCAGTTCCGAGCAGCCGAGCAGAGCCTCACCAGCCGGGTGCTGGGGGCCGAACAGCAGCTGGCGCTGGCCAAGGCGGCGGTGGCCGAGCATGAAGCGGCGCTGGCGCTGCTTTTGAGCATCGCCCCCGAGACAGTGCGCGAGGCCGCCTGGCCCACCGCGCAGGCGCTGCTCAAGCGTCACATCGAAGACAAGGCTCGTATCGCCCAGGGGCAGGGGCTGCGCGCCGCGCTGGCCCGCCTCGAGAAAGAGAGTGACAGCCAGAAAAATATCTTCAAGTTGCGTGACGAGCTGCTGCAGGCCTCTGGCCAGCATATCGCCAGTAGCGATGAGCTTGAGATCTTCCTCGAAGCCCAGCGCACCCGTCAGGAGGAGCTGGCCGAGCAGCAGGCGGAGGTGAACCAGCGCCGCGCCAGCCTCGAGCATCAGGGCGCCCAGCTGGGCCGCGATATTGCGGAGCTGACCAAGCTGGCTCCGCGCTGGCTCAAATCCTTTGAAAAGCTCGAGCAGCTGCGCGAGCAGAGCGGCCTGCCGCTCACCACCGCCGAAGAGCTTTCGGCCGGCATGCAGACAGTGCTCGACAAGGAGCGCGAGTTCGAGCAGGAGAGCAACCGCATCGCGGCGCAGAAACAGGCGCTGGAGCTGCAAATTCGCAACCTGCAGCTGGGCGCAGGCGAGGCGGATCCGCGTCTTGCCCGCATCGCCGAGCAGGTGGGGGGCGTGCTGCTCTCCGATGTCTACGACGACATCTCCATCGACGATGCCCCTTACTACTCCGCGCTTTACGGCCCGGCTCGCAGCGCCCTGGTGGTGCTCGACCTTGAGGGGGCCATCGAGCGGCTGAAAAAGCTGGAAGATTGCCCGGAAGATATCTACCTGATTCAGGGCAACCCCGACTCCTTTGACGAGGATCTGGTGGAAGCGGACGAGCTGGGGGACGCCGTGCTGGTGCGCACCAGCAAGCGTCAGGTGCGCTTCTCTCGCTACCCCGAGCTGCCGCTGTTTGGTCGCGCGGCGCGGGAAAAACGGATCGAGCAGCTCGACCTTGAGCGCGAAGGGCTGATCGAGGGTTACGCCAAGGCCGCCTTCGAGCAGCAGAAGTACCACCGTCTCTACGGTCACTTCCGCGATTTTATCGGCCAGCATCTGGATATCGCCTTCCGCCCCGACCCGGAAGCTGAAGTGCAGGCCAAACAGGCCGAACTGCGCACGCTGCAAGCAGCCATCGGCGAGTGCGACAAGCAGCTGGTCGAGGCCAAAGCGGCTGCCGCCCAGCTGACCCGCCATATCCAGCTGGTACAGGGGATGCTGCCCTTTGCCCACCTGTTTGCCGAGACAGATCTGGCGACCCGCCTCGAGGCGGCTCACGCCGATGTGGAAGCGCTGAAACAGGCCGAAGCCTTTATCGCCAAACACGGCAAGTCGCTCGAAAAACTCGAAACAGTAGTGCAAGTACTGCGTCAGGATCCGCAGGATCTTGCTGCGCTGCAGGCAGCTTACGATGAGGTGAGCGATCTGCTGGCCGAACAGAAGCGCCGTTGCTACGCCCTCGATCAGCTGGTGGCCCGTCTGCCGCACTTTGCCTATCAGGATGCGCAAGACCTGCTGGGTAAGGCCTCCGAGATGAGCGAGCGACTCAAAGAGAAGCTCAAGGCGGCCGAGCTGGCGGCCCGCACCGCCGGTGAGCAGCACAAGCAGATTGCCCAGCGCCACACCGAGGCGTTGCAGCTGCGCACCGCGCTCGATTCCAGCGCATCGGCCAAGCGCCAGACCCTGACTGAATTTGAGCAGGAGCTGGCGGCCATGGGGCTGACGCTGTCTGACGATATGGAAGAGAAGTCCCGCGCCCACAAGAAAGAGATTGAAGAGCTGCTGATCCGCACCCGTTCCCGTCGCACCAGCGCCGAGGCCCAGCTGCAGGTGACCAAGCGCGAGATCGAATCTCTTGGCGGTCGTCTCATGCTCGAAGGCAAGGATTACTTCAGCGCCCGTAAATCGCTGGTGGGTCACAAGGCGAGCTGGTCGCGGGTGGTGCGTCTGGCGCGGGAGACCGACGTCGAGAAGCGCCTCAACAAGCGCGAGCTGGCGTACCTCGATAGCGACGAGCTGCGCTCCATGTCGGACAAGGCGCTCGGCGCCCTGCGAGTGGCGGTGGCCCACGACGAAGCCCTGCGCGATGCGCTGCGACTGTCGGAGGGCAACCGCAGCACCGAGCAGAAGGTCGCCTTCTACGTGCAGGTCTACCGTTACCTCAAGGATCGCATTCGCAACGATATCATCCGCTCCGATGATCCGGTCGAAGCGATCGAGGAGATGGAGATCGAGCTGGCGCGTCTGGCAGACGAGCTCAAGCAGCGGGAAACCCATCTGTCGCTCTCCTCTCACGAGGTGGCGGCCAAGATCACCAACATCATCCGCCGCGAGCAGAACCGCATCCGGGTGCTCAACCAGGGCTTGCAGAACATCGCCTTCGGTCTGGTGCGCGGGGTGCGCCTCAACGTCAATATCCGCGAGGCCCACACCCGTCTGCTGACGGCGCTGGCCGACCAAACTGCCATGCACAACGATCTGTTCGCCGACAAGGAGCTCAGCTTCTCCGAGGCGATGGCCAAGCTGTTCCAGCGCCTGAACCCGCAAGTAGAGCAGGGAGATCGCAGCTATCAGGTGATGGGCGACGTGCTGCTCGACTATCGCAACTATCTGGAGCTGGAGATCGAGGTGCAGCGCGGCGCCGATGGCTGGCTGCGGGCCGAGAGCGGCGCGCTCTCTACCGGTGAGGCGATCGGTACCGGCCAGGCCATCCTCTTGATGGTACTGATCAGCTGGGAGGAGGAGTCCCGCCGTCTGCGCGGCAAGGATATCGCCCCCTGCCGTCTGTTGTTCCTCGACGAAGCGGCCCGTCTGGATGGCAAATCCATCGCCACCCTGTTCGAGCTGTGCGAGCGGCAGGATATGCAGCTGCTTATCGCGGCGCCCGAGAACATCAGTCCCGAGAAGGGCACCACCTACAAGCTCATCCGCAAGGTGCAGGGCAAGCACGAGCATGTGCATGTGGTGGGCCTGCGCGGCTTCGGCTTTGCCGATGACAAGCTGATCGCCTGACTCTGATGGGCAAATAGCAAGAGAAAAGGGAGGCATTCGCCTCCCTTTTTATTGGAAAAATATGGCAAAGTAGCGGCGCTGCCTGTGATGGGATAAGGCTGCGAATGAACGGGCTTGCCCGGTTCTGGTTAAGTATCCCTCTTGTTGTGCTGCATTGCGGACGCAGATCGGAGGGTGTTTGCGTGCTCTTGTTGGCAAACGAGAGCAGGGAAGTGGCCCCTTGATTGTCTCTTGGGTGCAACAGTGGCGATGTAAAGCCAGTAATTATTGCAACAATCGCGGTGGCCATGGCGTTGGCAACAGGGCTGGGCGCCATGATGGCAAGGGGCCGCTTACATTGCAGTAGCTTGCCGGTATGGGGAGAATCTTCCCGTTACTGCGACGCGATATGATCAGCCGGGCTATCTATCCGGTAAGGTGAGCGAGGAGAAGTAGATGCGCGGCATTGGGAGAGAGGGTGTGGTGCAATCGGCCCGCAAAGGGGGGCTGCTGTTTGTCTGCCTGCTGCTGGCAGCCTGTAGCAGCCGTTATGACGAGAGCCACGGCGGCAGCTGGCGCGGCTATAGCGAGACCGGTTATGCCAGCTATTATGCTGACCGTTATCACGGTAAAAAGACCGCCAGCGGCGAGCTCTATCGCAACAACCTCAACAGCGCTGCCCATATGGAATTGCCCTTTGGCTCCATGGTGCGGGTCACCAACCTCGCCAACGGCAAGAGCGTAGTGGTCAAGGTCAATGATCGTGGCGCCTTTAAAAACGGGCGCATTATCGATCTCTCCAAGTCTGCCTTTAGCTCCATCGGCAATATTCGCGATGGTGTTATCAAGGTAAAGGTTGAGGTGTTGTGACCGCTTACGATGTGCAGAGTCTGGTGGAATATGATGATGGGCTCTGCAGGTCGTAATGTCCTTGCTGCAGATGGAGGCGGGAAACATACACAGGGATGAATAAAGCATGACTATGGACATTTTCGCGTTTCGCAAACAATGGCGCATGACGAAGGCACGCATGCAAGCCACCTGGTTCTGGCGTGTGTTCGGCGTCCGTGCCATGCAAAAGGGGTGGACCAAGTTTCTGGTGGCGGTAGCCATCATGGCTGGCTTCTGGAGCCTTTTTTCATACGTTCAATCACTTAACCCCGTTTTACCGCTAGAACAGTTGACGAAAAATGAAGGGCTGCTTGTGCATGTTTACCAGCCCCTTCGTACTGCACACGGCTCCACGATCAGGATACTGACGGACGCGGGAGAGGAAATAGCCTATCGAGGGAGTATCTTTGATATAACTTTGCTAGTCGCCGCAAAAGGCAAACGGGTCACAGTCTGGAGCCAGCCATTTTACGATCTTTGGTGGCCCTTCTATTACGAACGGGTTTGGCAGATACAAGAAGGCGCACAGGTCTTGATGAGTTATGAGAGTGTGTACCAAAGCCGGAAAAGCAATAAATCAAGCCACATATGGTTAGCTAAGCGCTTGTTGATACTGGCGCTCCTATCCTTAGTTATTGTGGCTCTGGCTTGCCACAAGGGGGTGACAGCAGAGTAATCGTCATATTTAAATAGTTCATCGCCAGTTATGGGGAAATGATCTCTATGAATCACACAATGC
The DNA here is from genome assembly GCF_001921245.1 of Aeromonas sp. YN13HZO-058. Lineage (NCBI taxonomy): Bacteria > Pseudomonadati > Pseudomonadota > Gammaproteobacteria > Aeromonadales > Aeromonadaceae > Aeromonas > Aeromonas sp. YN13HZO-058. The sequence continues at coordinate 106,475 of NZ_MQSY01000017.1, forward strand.
CGGGTGAATTTATCCAGCTTTACAGGTAACCAGAGGGCGCTGCAGTTTTATAAGCGTATTGGTTACAAGGTGGTGGAGGGGGATCAGGATTTTATCTCTTTGTCCCGTTCATTGGTATGAACACGATGTCTAATGGAGGAGAGGATGGCCATTCTGGATATTTTGACGGTCCCCGATGTCAGATTGAAAATTAAATCAGCACCAGTTGATGATATTAATGCCGTGCAGAGCTTGATTGATGACATGCTGGAGACCTTGTATGCCACCGAAAATGGTATCGGCTTGGCCGCAACGCAAGTGGGGCGCAAAGAGGCTATCGTCATCATAGATATTTCGGAAAAGAGGAATCAGCCGCTGGTCTTGATTAATCCACAGGTGATTAGCGGTGCTGACAAGGTACTCAGGCAAGAGGGATGTCTCTCGGTACCCGATTATTACGCTGATGTGGAGCGTTATCGTTCAGTGGTGGTATCCGCGCAGGATCGGGAGGGCACACCGATCACCATCGAGAGCCGCGATTTTTTAGCTATTGTCATGCAACATGAAATTGATCATCTTCATGGTAACTTGTTCATTGATTATCTTTCACCGCTCAAGCGACAGATGGCACTGAAGAAAGTGAAAAAAGTTATCAAGTCTGCAAGCTAGAATTATCTGGTGATGACGTCTTGCCGGGTTATTTGCAGAAGAGGGAAAAATTAAACTGACGAACTGTAATACCACGAATATCACGGTGTCCAGAATCATGTCCAGAGTCAAAGCTGGAAAAGATAGTTATCTGTTGCCAAGTGCCTCGGCGGCACGCTATATCTAGAGGTGCCAGGGGGCTGACTGCCCCTGAGAGGATATCTCTGCATTGTCAGAGGGTTACGCAGAGAAGCGTCTGGTCTCGTCAACCACAGCCAATAAGGTAAGCCATCATGTCTTCGCATCAACCGGCTGAAGATCTTGCTTCCTCCCGACCCGAGCTGGAGACCTTCTCTCTGGTGCTGGGCGGCCCGCTGTATCAGTTGTTAAATCGCGCCCATCTTGGCGATGTTACTTCCCATCTTCAATTACGCATTTTGGTGCTAAGCGGCATCTGCTGGTTACCTCTATTCGTGCTGAGTGCCTGGGAAGGTACCTTGTTTGGTAGCGGCGTTGCGGTTCCTTTTCTGCTGGATATTGAATCTCAAAGCCGATTTCTTGTCTGTGTCCCGCTGTTGATTTTTGCTGAACTGATTGTACATCAGCGGATCCGCGGTATCCTGGCGCAGTTTTTAGAGCGGAAACTGATCCCCGATCATGCGTTGGCTAGCTTTCATCGCGCAATAAGCAATGCCATGGTTTGGCGCAACTCTGTGATAGCTGAATTACTCCTGGTGGTGCTTGTATTCTCCAGCGGCTATTTCGTTCGAACCCACACCTTCGTGCTGGATGCGTCGGCTTGGTATAGCTCACTGCGTAATGGCCAGGAAGGTTTCTCCTTTGCCGGTATCTGGTTTTTCTGGATCAGCATCCCCATTACCCAGTTCCTGATACTGCGCTGGTTTTATCGCATCTTTATCTGGAGCCGCTTGTTATGGCAGTTGTCACGCCTTCCTCTTGCGCTCATCCCAACTCACCCTGATCGCAACGCGGGGCTCGGTTTTCTGGGGGCGTCAGCCTATGCCTATTCCCCTTTGCTTACCGTATTTGGCGTCCAGTTTGCAGGTTATATATCCAATCGAATTTTGCATGATGGCGCGGTACTTACTGATTACAAGCCAGAAATCGCCTTGCTGGTTGCGGTCGGACTCGTCCTGGTTTTGGCACCATTAACTGTTTTTGCAGTCAAAATCATGCGAGCCAAACGTGCAGGATTACGTGAATATGGTGCTCTTGCTGCCGAATATACGAGCGGTTTTGAGCGTCGCTGGTTGCATACCGTGGACAGGGATGGAGAAACCCTATTGGGCTCCGCTGATATCCAGTCCCTTGCGGATCTGGGTAACGCATATGCGGTGATCAAAGAGATCCGCCCGCTTCCCTTTAGTCGAGATACGATTATGCAGCTCGTCATGGCAACGCTCATTCCGTTCACGCCGCTGCTGTTCACGCTATTTTCGTTCGAGGTGATACTTGATCGCTTCATCGGTATTGTTTTCTAAGCTCGATGAGCCTTTATGCTTCTGCGAAGCAGGAGGCTCGGTTTCTCATTTACTCATTTTTATAAGAAGGAAGTGAGCATATATACATAATTATAAACGTTAAAAAATAAGAATGTTTATCATTTTTTTATTATCTCGCGAGTTTTTAGCTCTTCAACTGGCATTGCGTCAGACAAGTCATATCATGCCTGACCAGCTCTAAAAAGAGTTAAAGGGACGAGGTAAATTTCAATCCATGGTACCGGTGAGGTCTGCCATGGCGTGCCGAAATAATGTGATGAACCCCAAAGACAGATTAAAAATGTCACGCTATATCGGCTAATCATTTATGTTTAGCTTGATGTGGTACGACTTTTTCTCAATTCCCTATAAAGAAGCATGCGAGCGGAAACATATAGAGTTAGAGATAACAAGCAGAAGGCACATGGAGATTGTGATGGAAAAATACGGAAAAATGTTGCTTTTTATCATGGCTGCACCGCTCTGGACTATCGATTGTGCTGCCACCGATGAGGCGGTATCGGCTGATGAATTGGCAAAAAAGCTGGCAAATCCTGTTGCATCACTCATCAGTGTGCCTGTGCAGTATAACTATGATGAGTTAGGAGGCGTAAATACCGGGGCGAGTGTGAGTCGAGTGCTCATTCAGCCGGTGATCCCTTTTTCTCTCAATGATGACTGGAATCTGATCACCCGAACAATCTTTCAAGGTGTGGAACAACACGGTTTTCAACAAGAGGTATTAAATACATCAGGGGCGGGCGATACCACCGCGAGTCAGTATTTCTCTCCTAAAAATCCCACCGAGGATGGTTGGATCTGGGGGGGTGGCCCTGTTGAACTGTTGCCAACAGCCACTGACAGCGTACTTGGAAATGAGAAGTGGGGCTTGGGGCCAACCGGCGTAATTCTCAAGCAGACTGGGCCCTGGACTGCCGGAGTGCTAACCAGCCAAATCTGGTCTGTTACAGGTGATAATGAGCGCGAAGATTTAAACATCTTATCATTACAGCCCTTCTTTAGTTTTACTACAGCAACACATACAACCGTCGGAATTTACACTGAGTCCAGCTATTACTGGCATACCGAAGAGTGGATGGTCCCTGTGATTGTGCAAGCAGGGCAAGTTTTCAAGGTCGGCTCACAGGTCATGCAGTTTGCTGTGGCAGGAAAGTATTGGGCTGATTCAACCGAAAATGGATATGAGGATTGGGGGATTAGAGCACAACTCACATTTTTGTTTCCCCGGTAGTGATAGTAATGACAATGAAGTGATCGTGGTAGTACTTCGAAAAAGGCCGGATAGCCTTTGTCAGTCGGCCTATGTATGACATATGTGCTGAATGCCAGCATCGAGAGGAAGGGAAACCATGCCGAAGAAGAGAGATGGACTCTTAACCAAAAAAAGTCGGCTTAGCCTGCTGATTGGATCCTTTTTTTTACTTTCAACGTTTGCTGAGCAAAGCGTCATCGCTGCTGAGCAAGAGGTGAAACGACCAAATATTGTTGTGATATTAGGTGATGATCTCGGTTTTTCTGACCTTGGCTCCTTTGGTGGTGAAATAAATACACCAAATTTTGATGCCCTGGCAAATGAAGGTGTTCGCTTCACCAATTTCTATACCAACCCGAGCAGCTCTCCTACTCGTTCTACCATGCTTACCGGTATTGATACCCATCTTAATGGTTTGGGCAATATGGATGAATGGACGGCCCCGAATCAAAAAGGGGTGCCAGGTTACGAGGGGTATCTAAGCAAACAACTCGTCACATTGCCACAGTTGCTCAAAGATGCGGGATATCACACCTACATGGTGGGTAAATGGCATTTGGGAAAGACACCTGACCTGATCCCGGCAGCAAGAGGTTTCGAGCGAGATTTTACGTTACTGGATGGCGCCGGTAGTTATTGGGATATGAATAACGTTACTGCGGCCTCACCGAAATCAGTATTCACCGAGAATGGCAAGTACCTTAAAGAGCTACCAGATGATTATTATGCAACGAAAACATATACAGATAAACTGATTGAGTTTATTGACTCAAATAAAAGTAGCAACAAACCATTCTTTGCATACGTTTCGCATCAAGCGCCACACGATCCTTATCACTTGCCACATGACTGGCGTAATCGTCATGTCGGTGAATATGATAAAGGGTGGGATGCAGTACGAGAGCAACGTCTGAAAAAACAGGTTGAACTTGGCATTATGCCAGCAGGCACTAATCTTGCCGAAAGAATGTGGTTTCTCCCCGACCCAATAGTCTTGGCTCCAGTTAGTCGCGCGTTGCTCGGTAAAAAGATGGAGCTCTATGCCGGGCTGGTGGAAAACCTCGATTATCATACCGGACGGCTGATACAGCACCTCAAGGATATCGGTGAATATGAAAATACAATATTCATTGTTTTTGGGGACAACGGTGCCGAGGGGAATGATTTATTTGAACAGATCGCGGGTACGCCCGGGACTCGGGATTTCTTGCATGCAGCAATAAACTGGTCACAGACCAATCCCAATTCATGGGGTGATCCTGGTTCATATGTGGCTTATGGGCCAATGTGGGCCCAGGTATCAATGACGCCGTTCAGCCAGTACAAGGGATGGGTCGCAGAAGGAGGCATTCATAACGCATTGATCGTTAAGGGGCCTGTAGTCAAAAGAGCGCAGGGTAGTATCAATGATGGTGTTATGCATGTGGCTGATGTGATGCCAACCTTGCTGGAGATCGCAGGTGCAAAATATCCTGATTCGTATCAGGGCCATAAGCTGCCATCCCTGGCTGGGAAATCATGGTTGCCAACCTTGGCTGGTCAAACAGCATCACCACGAACTGCGCAGGATTATATTGCCTGGGAAATCTTTGGCAATCGGGCCTTGCGGCAAGGTGACTGGAAAATTCGTTGGCAATTCAAGCCATTTGGCAAAGGTGAATGGGAACTTTTCAATATTGCGAAAGATCCTGCCGAGCGCATAGATCTGACCTCTCGGGAGCCCGCCAAACTCGGTGAAATGCTGAAACTCTGGGATCACTATGTGGCCGTGAATAATGTCATCATTCCAAGCAGATCCCCATTCGAGACATTGGACGATGTGCTTCCCATGCGAACTCCAGTCGAGGCGGGTTACCCACCATTGTTCTACAAGAAGCAGTTTGTGCCGCCTGCTGACATGGTTACAACACCAGATAAGTAAAACCTCACGTTCATAAAAATATGAATATTAAGAAATATTGGTGGAAGGGATACTATGAAAATAAAGCATCTATCAAAATTCATTGTGAGTAGCATGTTTAGCGCCTTGATGGTGGTGCCAACCATGTCACAAGCACAGGAGGTTCCCGCCCGTTTTTATCTTAAAAGCCTCGCGGGTGGTAATGCTGTACCGGTTATTTACAAGAACATTTCAGGTAACACCAACCCATTCGATTTTGCTCATACAGTAACGCCGGGCGCCAGTTTTGAAGCATCAATGGCGCTTACAGGCTATGCCAAGACGCTCTCAATCATGGAACGCTCTGCTTTAGTTGCGTTCATTGTGCCTATGGGCAGAATATCAGGCGATGTCAATATTGGCGGCAATACGATCCACCAATCTGCGAAAGGGTTTGGTGACCCTATGATTGAATTTGATATCAACCTGATTGGGCCTAAAGCCCAGACAGACCTTCCTGCTGCTCTGCGTTATGAGCCAGGATTTTCGATGGATGTCCTGGTCGATCTGGGATTGCCCATCGGTGAGTATGATAGCGACAAGCCACTGAACTTGGGACAAAATCGCTGGTATGGCCGTATCGGCTTCCCCATGACCTGGCAAATAGGTTCTTGGGTTCCAGGCCAGAGAACAACATTTGAATTACTTCCTGCGGCATGGGTCTTTGGCAAGAATGATGACTTTATGGGTAAGTCACTGGAAACAGATCCTATGTATAGGCTCGATGCTCATCTTACCCGTGATTTCAATGACCGCTTGTGGGGATCACTTGATCTTTCATTATACAATGGTGCTAAGGCATCAATAGATGGTGTTGATGGCGACAAGATGAGTAGTACCGCTGTCGGGCTGACGCTGGGTTACAATCTTGATGACAATATGAGTCTGACCGTCGGTTATATGTCAACAATCAATGATGATGCACCAGCGGAAATGAGTATGGATAGTTTCATGATATCCTTCATTTATGGCTGGCATCCATTGGTTGAAGGCTCGAAACGACTCGGCCATGGCATGTGAAGTAATTGCATGATGGAATAGGGTTATATTTGCTGACAAGACCATTCTACAGTAAATATGGCCCTGTTCTTCATGCTCAACACTCATCGTTTCACTGAGTTTGAGTTACGCCTATGCATTCCAAAGAGATCGACCCGCCATTATCACTACCGCGACTTCCGGCTGGCGATTATTACGCCTTTCATACAATGGTTAAGCCTAGCGGTGCTCAATGTAATCAAGATTGTGCTTATTGCTTTTATTTGCACAAAGAAGATCTATTGAAACAGGATAAGGTGCCACGTATGAGTGAGCCACTACTGGAGGCTCACATACGCCAATATTTGGCTGCTCAGACTGGACCTGTTGCCGTCTTCACCTGGCAAGGGGGAGAGCCGACACTGATGGGGTTGGAGTTCTTCCAGCGAGTCGTTGAATTACAAGCGCGCTATGCTCGTGCAGATCAACGAGTAGAAAATGATCTACAAACCAATGGTGCATTACTGACGGCTGAGTGGTGTGATTTTCTCAAGCGACACAACTTTGTTGTCGGTCTGTCAATTGATGGACCAGCAGAGTTGCATAATACCTATCGTTATAGCAAGGGTGGCAAGCCTACATTTGACAGAGTGATGCATGCAGTAGAATTATTACACCAGTATGATATTCAATTTAATGCACTCTGTGTGGTTAATCGCAAGAACGCCAAGCAGCCACTGTCAGTTTATACCTTTATACGGGATGAGGTCAGACCTGCGGTCATTCAATTTTTACCCGCAGTTGAACCCGCCAACTTTAAAAATACGGCACCCGGTTATTGGGATGTCACCAAGCTGCCAATGACGGGGACTAGCCAGGCTAAACCGGGTCACTCTGACTCGATTGTCACAGATTGGTCCGTCAGTCCCGAAGATTGGGGGCATTTTCTGACAGAAATCTGGGATGTCTGGTTTTCACACGATTTTGGCTCGGTATTTGTAGATCAATTCGAGAATGTGATTAGTCAAATGCTGGGGAAAGGTGCCCAGTCTTGTGTCAGTGGGCAAATTTGTGGAAAAGCAATTGCCATTGAACACGATGGTGATGTGTATAGTTGTGATCGTTTTGTATACCCAGAATATCGACTGGGAAATATATTACATGTTCATGAAGGCGAAATGGCGTTTTCTAACCGCCAAAAAGAGTTTGCGTATGCCAAGCACAAGTCACTGCCACAATACTGCAAAGTCTGCTCATATTTGAAATTATGCTGGGGGGAATGCCCCAAAAATCGTTTTGTCAAGACTCCTGAGGGCGAAGCTGGGCTGAATTATCTTTGTCCAGGGCTAAAGATCTTTTATAAAAAAGCGTTGACGGACCTACCTGTTATCTTAAGAAGGCTGAATTTCAGGTGAATAATTTGGTAATAGGGAGGTGATCAAAATGACAAGTTATCATAAGTGGCGCGGTTCACATGTTTTCACCAAGTCGGTGTGGCTATTGCTACTATCTTGTTGCGCTTTACCCCAAATTGGGTATGCAAATGAACGCCCTAAAGTATGCTTGGCGTTGAGTGGTGGTGGGGCTCGAGGCGCAGCTCATATAGGTATTCTGAAAAGGCTTGAAGAGTTAAAAATTCCTGTTGATTGTATTGCCGGTACCAGTATGGGGTCTATTGTTGGCGGCCTTTATGCATCGGGTAAAACAGCCGATGAGATTGAAAAAGCACTCGGTGCCATGGATTGGGAATATATTTTCAATGATGACCCTGCCCGACAAGATCTGCCACTTCGCCGTAAGCAGGAAGAACGGCTTTATTTGATTGATGCCAGACCGGGTGTGACCGACAAGGGGGAACTTAAATTTCCGACAGGTGCCATACAAGGACAGAAATTTTCACTGGTCTTGAGAGCGCTCACATTACCCGTTAGTACCATTACGGACTTTGATAAATTACCTATTCCATTTAGAGCCATCGCCACAGATATAGGTGATGGCAGTGAAGTCATCATAGCCAAAGGGGATCTGGCTACCGCGATGCGCGCAAGCATGGCAGTTCCCGGTGCTTTTGCTGCGGTGCAGCAAGATAACCACTTACTGGTTGATGGCGGCTTGACTAATAACCTTCCTGTTGATGTTGTTCGTAGCATGGGGGCTGATATAGTTATTGCGGTTGACATTAGCTCGCCATATATGCCAGCAGATCAAGTGACAGATATGTTTGCCATTACAGCTCAGATGACATCGATTATGACGCGGACTAATGCTGAGCGGCAAATTGCCTCCTTGCATCAACAAGATATTCTCATTGTACCTGCACTTGGTGATATCGGAAGTGGCGATTTTGATAAAACAAATGATGCCGTGAAAATAGGGTATAAAAGTGCTGTTCAGGTAAATAAAAAACTGGAGGCGCTCAGTTTATCTGAATCCGCATACAATGATATGCTGATGTCAAGAAATCACCCGGAGAAAAGTGAACCAGTCATCAACTTTATCAGAATAAAAAACAATGCTAACGCCGATGATCAAATTATTGCAAAACGAATTAATCAAGCAATTGGTAAACCACTGGATCGGGAGGTATTGGAGCAAGACATTGGCGCCGTATATGGCCTTGGTCTATTTCAGTCGGTGAGTTATGACGTCATCGAAGAGGACGGTAAAAAAGGGCTGGAGGTGGATGCCAAAGCGAAAAGTTGGGGTCCTAACTATATGCAGTTTGGCGTGGAGCTCTCTAGTTCAGTGCAGAAGGATGATAGCTACAATTTGGCACTTTCTTACCAACGTACCGATATAAACTCCTTGGGGGGTGAGCTGCGTGGTGGTGTCCAGTTCGGGAATGAACCTAAAATTGGTGCGGAGTGGTTCCAACCATTTGATATGCAAGGGTTGTATTTCTGGCAGACAGGTGCCTCTTACGGATCTTATGATGTCGGTATCTATGACGATGAGGGTAATCATCTTGCTATTTACCAAGTGACGGAAGCGAAAATGGATGCCGCGTTGGGCAGAGAATTCCCGCGTTATGGTGATCTTCGGATTGGCTATCGCTATCGCACGGGCGATGGAGAGTTAAGTACGGGAACGCCTGGCTGGGATTCATTTAATTATGATACAGCACAGCTCTATACCCGATTCTCGGTTGACAGACTCGATAATCTTAATTTCCCCACATCTGGCTGGTTTAGCCTGGTTGAGTATGCCAAGGCCGACCCATCATGGGGTAGTGATAGTCAGTTTGATCAAGCGATGGCAAGTGCTGCTATATACAAGACGGTTTATGGTGGTCATGTGCTTGGATTAGCGGGTACGGCGATGACAACGATCGATGGCACTGCGCCGATCCAGGATTTATATCGCTTTGGCGGATTCCTGAATTTATCTGGTTATACAGAAAACTCTCTTTCTGGCCAGCAGGCCGGGGTGATATCAGGGATCTACTATCATCAGTTCAAAATAATACCATTGCTTTCATGGTATTTAGGAACAACCATCGAATATGGTGGTGTATGGGAAAGTAAAAATGACTTTGGTTCAAATCCAGAATTGGCCGGGAGTGTTTTTTTAGGGGCGAATACCCCACTCGGACCTGTTTATCTTGGCTATGGTTATGGGGAGAATAATAACAACACAATATTCTTTTATTTAGGCAGGCCATTATTTTACTAGTGCTACGTGTTTCATTCAATAAGCAATAGGAATGCATATGAAAAACACCAAGATCGCTATTTTACTTTCGACATCACTGCTGGCAGCATGTGCCGGGTCCGGACCATCCGGTTCAACACCAGCTGAGGTGCCTCGCTCGGGTTATTTGGGTGATTATTCTGTGTTAACCAAGGCACCTGGTGACTATCAAGGTGACGCGTTACGCTGGATCAACCCGGACATGGTTAAGGGCAAGTATAAAAAGATCATTCTTCACCCCGTTGTCTTCTACCCGAAACCGAAAGAAGGGACTCAAGTCAAGCAGGAGAATCTTGACAAAATATCCGACTATTTAACCCAGAAACTCAGTCAGGAGATCAGCAAGAGTTATGAATTAACCAATACCCCTGGAGCAGACACGCTGGACTATAAACTTGCCGTCACGGGTGTTGCGACGACGGTTGAGGGACTCAAAGCTTATGAGGTTGTCCCTGTCGCATTAGTATTGGCCGGTGCTTCAACCGCGCTGGGGTATCGCGACAAAGTGGTGACAATTTCTGTTGAAGGTATGCTGACAGACTCAATGACCAATGAAGTCATGGCAAAGGGATTGCGTCAGGGGGTCGGTGAAACACTCGTAGATGATCAACAGCAGTTAGTAGTTGAACATGTTAAAAAATTATTTGATGAGTGGGTGATGATGGCTACCACATTGGCATCTCAGTTACGCTAATAAATTGTTCTATTCAGGGCCAAGGAATATTTAAAATTTTCTGGGCCCTGAATTTTATGTTTATTGGACCATGGTGTAGCCAGCTTCTTCGACTTGCTATTTTTACAATGCGTCGACTATTTATCGTGTCCGGACGGTTAGTACGTCGCGAGGCCTGATTGCTCTCAGGCTATTTTCAGCGCAACGTTAATGTAGGGGATAGATGTGAAAAAACCGCCAGTTGGCGGTTTCTCTTAATTCGGTAGGTCCCTATTTCAGGGCCTTCTTCAGCTTCTTGATCTTGCCTTCGTGCTTGGCAATCTTCTCAAGGCGTGCGGCGATCTTCTTCTTGATATCTTTCTTGCTTGCTTTGGCCATCGTTGGCGCTCCTTTGCAGTGGTGACACACGAGGTGCCAGGGTGGGTCTCTTCCTTCGACATCCCAGAGTGCCACATGGCCACCCTGTAAACCAGCATTCCGTTGCATTAATCGCCAACCCGCGGTGGCCGGTTGCCTCCTAAAGGCGGTGCGCAGATCTATCCGCTCGCTGGCAAGGCGGGTGCAGCTCGAAGCTGTCGCAGCGCGGACGACAGGTGCCGTGTTGTGTGGTCATGTCCATCACACTGGGTGAGGGGTGAGCCAGCGCAGCAGTTGTTGGCCCACCTGCGGGCTGCCGAGCAGGGCCATATGGCTGGTGCGATAGACGATCAGGGTATGGGCGGGCAGAAAGGCCAGCTGATGGCGCACCTCGCTGTGTTGGCCGAGGGCGCTGCGCAGCGGCACCAGTCCATCGCCAATCAGCCGGTCGGCCAGCAGGCTGCGCTTGGCGGCAGTGGTCGCGGCGATGGCATAGCAGTTGACGCCGCAGGGGAGGGGAAGCGGCTCGCGGGGATCACGCATGGGCACGGCGGGATCGGGTGGGGCGAGCGTCTCGATCACCTTGCCGTGGCGCAGATCCTTGATACCCGTGCTGCGCAACCGTGTCAGTCTGACAAAAGGTTCCGTGTAGGCGCTGGCGGGCAACAGTTGCTCCAGCCAGTGTCCGGCGTGTTCCAGCGGTGCGCCGTGGTGTGGCGTGCCGAGAAAGATCAGGTTGGCAAGGTGCGCAGGCCAGGTGAGCCCGGCCACGCCGGCATGGTGGCAGGCGCTGCGGGCAACCAGTCCCCCCATGCTGTAGCCTATTATCGTTATCTCTTTGAGGTCTCCCGGCCAGTGGGTGAGCAGCTGCTCCAGCAACAGGGCCAGTGCCTGCCCGTTTTGTGCAATGGGCAGTCCCGAGTTGTAGCGCACGTAAAAAGGCTGATAGCCAAGCGCGTTGGCAAGTTGCTCCCCATGATTGACCGGTTCACCCTGATAAAGGGTCTGCCACTGCAGATCGTTCATGCACAGGCCATGGACCATCAACAGCAGCCGACCCTCGCGGGGCAGATCTGTCGGCATGGCCTGCCAGTCGAGGGGTTCGCCCTGATAGCGCAGGGTCATGGGGGTGGCGAGGGCGTTATGACTCTCGACCAGAGCGTCCCCCATCACGCCGTTGAGGGTGGCGATCAGTGCCGCGCGTTTGGGCGTCTCGGGAATATGGTGCAGTGGCGGGGTCGGCGGCAGCCGGGTCAGCAATTCGTTGATGCCGCTGCCCAGGGTATTGGCCGCGCCGTGAACCCCCTTGTAGACCAGCCCGGTGATCCCGGATGTCTTCCCCTCATCCCGTCCCTTGATCCCCATACCGCTGAGCACCGCCTGATGTACCGCTTCGGTGATCTCTACCGTAGCGGGCAGCGCCAGAGTTAGCAGTTGTGCCAGCTCGCGGATATCCGAGATATGCCAGGAGGAGGGGGACTTTTCTGTGGTGTCGGTCATGGGAACGCCTTGTGGAAGTCCATCGAAAAGGGGTCGCCTGGGGGCGGCATATCAACCAGCTTGCGCGGTTTGGCACGGGTTTACCAGTACCAGAGAGTGTGATCCGGGAGCAAAAGGGGCTGATGATAGACCCTTGCGAAGCCGGTCACGGTAACGGCGGGGAAAATCACCTCTACTGCGTCACATGACGTGATGAGGGGAGGATAAGGATGTCGCTGTTTGATGAGGTTCGGGTACAGGCGCTCTGTGCAAGGTTGCTCGATAGCCAGAACGAGAAGGGCTGCTCTCTTGAGAGCAGGCATGGCCGCGAGTTGAAGGAGCTGCTGCAGGCGGTGGGCGGAGTCGAGTCAGTTGGGCGCAGTGGCCGTCATATATTGACCGAGGCGGGGCGGGCTTATCTGGCTGGACAGCTGGCGCAGGTGGTGTCCCCCGAGCCGGACAAGCGTGAACAGCTGCGAAGCCTGGGGGTGAGTTTGCCAGCACGGCTCAATCAGGCCACCTTTCATGCGCTCTGGCATGGAGACAGCAAGCATCCGCGCAGTGAATGCCCGGATCCACAGCTGGCGGATTTGACGCTCACGCAGGATGAGGTGATCCGCATCCGTACCCTCGAACCGCTCTCGCTGGTCGATCTGCACGGTCAGCAGCACGATATGACGACGGTGATGGCCCTGCTGGGGGAGTTGGCGTTGCCGGAGCGGACATTGGCAACGTTGGCGGCCATCGGCTGGCAAGGGGATCGCGTCATTACGGTGGAGAACAAGGGGGCCTTTGTCGACTACCCGCTGCAACCCGGGCAACTGCTGCTCTTTGCCCCCGGTCGCAATACCACCCTGGCCAAACGGCTGATCCCGCTGTTGCCTGCGGGCGTGCAGTGGGCCCATTTCGGCGATCTCGATCAACGGGGTATCGACATTGCCATCGAGCTGGCGCGTGAGCTGCAGCGTCCTGCCATGCTCTGGCTCCCCAGTGAGCTGCAGCCTTATCTGGATCACTACGCCCGTCCGGTGCGCACCTTTGCGACGGACAGTGGCAAGGTGCCCTGGCGTGTGACGAAGCAGGCTGATCAGGGCGATGGTCATGGCACGCCGGCAGGCGTTCCCTGGCTCGATGAACTGGTGACGCAGGGAGCTTGGCTGGAACAGGAGGTGTTGATCCTGGCTACGCGCTGGCAGTGCTGGCCATTGGCCGCGGCGGGCAGTTGAATCCAAAAGTGGCATTATCATAATGATAACGGTCAGCACGGTTATATCATTTCAGCCCCTGAAACTGGCCTTTGATGATAATTCTCACCGACGCAGGGATATTTCCTCTGGTTATTATCACTCGGCTATTTTATGGCTTGGCTGATCCGCTCACCTTTTTATGGAATAAACCGCTGAAATAGTCGCCGCTTTTGTGCTCTGCATCACACACTTTCGCCATTTATTAATATCTTCCTGCATTTTTGTAGTTTGGCACGCTTATTGATTGCCTTACATCGACGCTAACCGATGAGCTCACCCACAACCGGGATGCTGGTGACATCGTGAGTGAAAGGGGAGCTATCCATATCTCATCCAATGATTGGGGCGAACGATGAAAGCAGTTAACGAATTAATCAAAGAGATCAGAGCACTCAAATCCAACCTGCATGAAAAAGATTTTCTGCTGACCTGGGAGCAAACTCCTCAGGAGCTGGAGCTGGTATTGAAACTGGCCGAATCCCTCAAGACCCTGCGCGCCGAAAATATCTCTACCAAACTGTTTAATAGCGGGCTCGGTATCTCGGTTTTCCGCGATAACTCCACCCGAACCCGCTTCTCTTACGCCTCCGCCCTCAACCTGCTCGGTCTGGCCCAGCAGGATCTGGATGAGGGTAAATCCCAGATCGCCCACGGCGAGACCGTCCGTGAAACTGCCAACATGATCTCCTTCTGTGCCGATGCCATCGGCATCCGTGACGACATGTTCCTCGGTGCCGGTAACGCCTATATGCGTGAAGTGGGCGCGGCACTGGATGAAGGGTTCGAGAAGGGCGTGCTGCCCCAGCGTCCGGCGCTGGTCAACCTGCAGTGCGACATTGATCACCCGACCCAGTCGATGGCTGATCTCGCCTGGTTGCAGGAGCACTTCGGCAGCCTGGAGAGCCTCAAGGGCAAGAAGATTGCCATGACCTGGGCCTACTCCCCGAGCTACGGCAAGCCGCTCTCCGTGCCGCAGGGCATCATCGGTCTGATGACCCGCTTTGGCATGGACGTGACCCTGGCCCATCCGGAAGGGTATGACCTGATCCCGGACGTGATCGAAGTGGCCAAAGAGAATGCCAAGGCCTCCGGCGGCAGCTTCCGTCAGGTCACCTCCATGGAAGAGGCGTTCAAGGACGCCGATATCGTCTATCCCAAGTCCTGGGCCCCCTACAAGGTGATGGAGCAGCGCACCGAGTTGCTGCGTGCCAATGACCACGCTGGCCTCAAAGATCTGGAGAAACACTGCCTGGAGCAGAACGCCAAGCACAAGGATTGGCACTGCACCGAGGAGATGATGAAGCTCACCAAGGGTGGCGAAGCGCTCTATATGCACTGCCTACCCGCCGATATTTCCGGCGTCTCCTGCAAAGAGGGTGAAGTGACCGAAGGGGTATTCGAGAAATACCGTATCGCCACCTACAAAGAGGCGAGCTGGAAGCCCTATATTATCGCCGCCATGATCATGGCCCGTAAATTCTCCGCCCCGGCAGAAACTCTGGAGAATCTGATTAAAGAGGCGCAAAAGCGGGTGAAATAAATAACAGCAGGGCAGGGTGAATATTCATCCTGCCCACGCTGTCGAATCCATTATTTCGAGTTTTCTCCCCGTGGTATCTGAATAACGGATCTCCCGGCGAGACAGCTCTTTGTCAGGTAACGCCTAGTGAGGTAAGCATGTCCCAATTTTCGCTGAAGATGGATATTGCCGATAACCGCTTTTTTACCGCCGAGCCATCACCGCTGTTTTCCCGTGTTGAAGCACAAAAGGCTCGCGCTTTTCATAAAAAACTGGCCGGTTATGAACCGACCCCATTGTGCGACCTGAAAGATCTGGCCGCCTATATCGGGGTGAAAAATATATTGGTCAAGGACGAGTCAAAGCGCTTTGGCCTTAATGCCTTCAAGATGCTGGGTGGCGTTTATGCCATCGCCAACCTGCTCTGTGAAAAATACGGGGTGGCCATCGAGGATTTCTCCTTCGATCTCATCAAACGCACTATCAAGGAGCCGATGACCTTCGCCACCACCACGGATGGCAACCACGGTCGCGGCGTTGCCTGGGCCGCCAAGCAGGTGGGTCAGCATGCGGTGGTCTACATGCCCAAGGGCTCGGCGCAGGAGCGGGTGGATCACATCCTCAACCTCGGTGCCGAGTGCATCGTCACCGACATGAACTACGACGATACCGTGCGCCTGACCATGAAGATGGCCGAAGAGCGCGGCTGGCACATAGTGCAAGACACCGCCTGGGAGGGTTACACCAAGATCCCGACCTGGATTATGCAGGGTTACTCCACTCTGGCCGACGAAGCGGTCGAGCAGATGCAGGCCATGGGCATCAAGCAGCCCACCCACGTGCTGCTGCAAGCCGGGGTCGGGGCGCTGGCGGGCGGTGTGCTCGGTTATCTGGTGGACTGCTTCGGGGCGAAAAACCTGCACAGTATCGTGGTCGAGCCGGATCAGGCCGACTGCATCTACCGCTCCGGTGTGGCGGGGGAGATGGTCAACGTGGGGGGTGACATGCGCACCATCATGGCCGGTCTCGCCTGCGGTGAACCCAATCCGCTTGGCTGGCCGCTGCTCAAGAGCTGCACCACCCAGTTCATCTCCTGCCACGACAAGGTGTCGGCGCTGGGCATGCGGGTGCTGGGCAACCCCCTTGGCAATGATCCCCGCATCATCTCCGGCGAGTCTGGCTCGGTCGGCACCGGCGTGCTGGCTGCGGTGCGCCACCACCCTGATCGCGCGGCGCTGATGGAGCGTCTCGGGCTAAGTCGCGACTCCGTGGTGCTGATCATCAACACCGAAGGGGACACCGATGTGACCCACTACCGGGAAGTGGTGTGGGAAGGCAAACATCCGGCCTGCGAGTAACTCCGGCTGCGAGTAAGCAACCACGAATCAAAGAACTGATCGCGCCTCGCCAACGGGGTGCGGTAACGGGCACAGGGCGCTGCCGATGAACAGGCCGCGCACTCTCAGTTGTTATGGAGAATCACAATGAGCAAGCAAATTCCGTTTGAAATGGTGTTGGAGAAGGCCTATCAGTACAAGGCCGAGATGAGTCAGTTCCTGCGCGACATGATCGCCATCCCGAGCGAGAGCTGCGATGAAGAGCGCGTGGTGCTGCGCATCAAGCAGGAGATGGAGAAGGTTGGTTTTGACAAGGTCGAGATCGACCCCATGGGCAACGTGCTGGGCTATATCGGCCACGGCCCGCACCTGATCGCCATGGATGCCCACATCGATACCGTGGGTGTCGGCAACCGCGCCAACTGGACCTTCGACCCCTATGAGGGGATGGAAGATCACGAGATCATCGGCGGTCGCGGTGCCTCTGACCAAGAAGGCGGCATGGCCTCCATGGTTTATGCCGGCAAGATCATCAAGGATCTGGGACTGGAAGACGAGTACACCCTGCTGGTGACCGGTACCGTGCAGGAAGAGGATTGCGACGGTCTGTGCTGGCAGTACATCATCGAGCAGAGCAAGATCCGCCCCGAGTTCGTGGTCAGTACCGAACCCACCGATTGCCAGATCTACCGTGGCCAGCGCGGCCGCATGGAGATCCGCGTCGAGGTGCAGGGCGTCAGCTGCCACGGCTCTGCGCCGGAGCGCGGTGACAACGCCATCTTCAAGATGGGCCCGATCCTCGGTGAATTGCAGGAGCTGAGCCACAACCTCGGTAACGATGACTTCCTCGGCAAGGGCACCCTGACCGTCTCCGAGATCTTCTTCACTTCGCCAAGCCGCTGCGCCGTGGCCGACAGCTGCGCCGTCTCCATCGACCGTCGTCTGACCTGGGGCGAGACCTGGCAAGGTGCGCTGGACGAGATCCGTGCCCTGCCAGCGGTAAAAGCCGCCGGTGCCGAGGTCTCCATGTACCAGTACGATCGTCCGGCCTATACCGGTCTGGTCTACCCGACCGAGTGCTACTTCCCGACCTGGAAAGTGGAAGAGGATCACATCACCGTCAAAACCCTCTCCAAGGCGTACACCCAGCTGTTCAACAAGGCGCCGGTGGTGGACAAGTGGACCTTCTCGACCAACGGGGTCTCTATCATGGGTCGCCACGGCATTCCGGTCATCGGTTTTGGCCCGGGTAAAGAGCCGGAAGCCCACGCGCCGAACGAGAAGACCTGGAAAGAGCATCTGGTCAAGTGCGCCGCCATGTACGCCGTGATCCCCATGCTCTATCTGGCCGAGCTGGACAAGTAAGGGGGCTGCCGGGCGGTGACTGCCATCGCCGTCCGGCTGTGGCAAGTGTGGCAAGTGCCCCGTCTGTGTTGAGGCGGGGCCTTGCTGTTTGAAGGGAAGAGACATTCGAGGTGGTGGGGATGAAACGGCTGATCAAGAACGGCGTGCTGGTCGATGCACAGGGTGAATATCGTCAGGATCTGCTGATCGAGAACGGGGTGATCCGTGCCCGTGCCGCCGATATCCAGCCCGATGGCGAGACCGAAGTGATCGATGCCAGCGGCTGTTACGTGATGCCGGGCGGTATCGACGTCCACACCCACTTCAACATCGATGTCGGGATTGCCCGCAGTTGCGATGACTTTTTCAGCGGTACCCGTGCCGCCGCCTGTGGTGGCACCACCACCATCGTCGATCACATGGGATTTGGTCCGGCGGGGTGCAATCTGCATCACCAGCTGGCCCGCTATCACGACTACGCCGCCGATCAGGCGGTGATCGACTACAGCTTTCACGGCGTGATCCAGCATGTGGATGACGCCATCCTCCACGAGATGGCCGCCATGGTGCAGGAGGAGGGGATCAGCAGCTTCAAGCTCTATCTCACCTACCAGTACAAGCTGGGGGACCATGACGTGCTGCGTGCCCTGGCCCGCCTCAAAGAGGTGGGGGCGCTCGCCACCGTCCATCCCGAGAACGATGCCGCCATCGCGGTGCGCCGGGCGGCCCTGCTGGCTGCCGGTCACCATGAGCCCTGGTATCACCCGCAAAGCCGCCCGCTGGAGTGCGAAGCCGAAGCGGTGGCCCGGATGATCAATCTGGCGGGGCTCGCTGGCAATGCGCCGCTCTATATCGTCCACCTTTCAAACGGACTGGGACTGGAGTATCTGAAACTGGCGCGCCGTCAGGGTCAGCCGGTCTGGGTGGAGACCTGCCCGCAATATCTGCTTTTGGATGATTCCTGCTACTACCGGGAGAACGGGGTCGACTATCTGCTCAGCCCGCCGCTGCGCGGGCGCAGCGAGCAGGACAAGCTGTGGGTCGGCGTCGCTGCGGGCGACATCGACACGGTGGCGACCGATCACTGCAACTTCTCCCACGCCCAGCGCATGACCCTGTCAGGCGGAGATTTCAGCCTCTGCCCCAACGGCTTGCCCGGGGTCGAGAACCGGATGTTGCTGCTGTTTGCCCACGGGGTGCTCGGCGGGCGCATCTCGCCGTCGCGCTTCGTGGCGCTCACCAGCGCCAATTCGGCGCGCCTGTTTGGCCTCTGGCCGCGCAAGGGCAACGTGCAACCGGGGGCCGACGCCGATCTGGTGCTGATGGATCCCCGTGGCGAGACCCTGATCCGTCACGCCGCCCTGCACGACAACGGTGACTACAGCCCCTACGAGGGGATGCGCAGCCCCGGCCAGATCAGGATGACCCTCAGTCGTGGCGAGATAGTGGCCCGCGATGGCGAATTTACCGGGCAACGGGGGCATGGACGCTTTTTGGCGCGGGCACCCTTTGATCCGCTGCTGGGCGCGGCGGCCCAAGAACAACCATCAGCACAGCGATAGACAGAACAACCGAGCCGGTATGACACCGGCCCACCTTTATCATCGGAGAGCACAAGATGAAACAGCGTATCGTACTGGCCCTGGGGGGCAACGCTCTGGGCAACAACCTGCCCGAGCAGATGAAGGCGGTGCAGAGCACGGCGCACACCATCGCCGACCTGATCGCCCAGGGGCACGAGGTGGTGGTCACCCACGGCAACGGGCCGCAGGTGGGGATGATCCAGCAGGCGTTCGAGGTGGCGGCCCGCCACGAGCCAAAATCCCCTCATCTGCCGATGTCGGTTTGTGTGGCCTTGAGTCAGGGTTATATCGGCTATGACCTGCAAAACGCCCTGCGCGAAGCCCTGCTGGAACGTGGCATCCACAAGCCGGTCGCCACTCTGGTGACCCAGGTTGAAGTGGATAAAAACGATCCCGCCTTCCTCGACCCCAGCAAGCCCATCGGCGGCTTCTTCAGCAAGGAGGAGGCCGAGGCGCTGATGGCCAAGGGCGAGCGGCTCAAAGAGGATGCCGGTCGTGGCTATCGCCGGGTGGTGGCCTCCCCCAAACCTATTGACATCATCGAGAAGGAGACCGTCTCCGCCATGCTGGCCGCCGGTCAGGTGGTGATCACCGTCGGTGGCGGTGGCATTCCGGTGCTACGGGAGGGCAATCACCTGCGCGGCGCCAGCGCGGTGATCGACAAGGATTGGGCCAGTGCCAAGCTGGCGGAACTGATTGACGCCGACATGCTGATCATCCTCACCGCGGTGGAGAAGGTGGCCATCAACTTCGGCAAGCCCGATGTGCAGTGGCTCGATCAGCTGAGCGTGGCCGATGCCAACAGCTTTATCGCCCAGGGGCAGTTTGCCAAAGGCTCCATGCTGCCCAAGGTGGAGGCGGCGCTCTCGTTCGCCACATCCTTGCCGGGGCGCAAATCCCTCATCACCCTGCTGGAGAAGGCAGCCGAGGGGATCGCAGGCAAGACCGGGACCGTGATCAGCCTGTAGCGTGCTGCGCGATGACGGGTTGATAGACAGGGGGCCTTGGCCCCCTGCTGTTTTTGGCTCGGGCGCTGCCGTGGCTGAGGTCGATTTGCTCACAGGCAATTTGCCCATAGGCTATTCGCCCGTAGGGAATGGGCAGCCCGCCAGCACAGGGGTAAGATAGCCACCCCGATAAGGGTTGGCCCATCGGAACAAAAGGCGAAAGGCAGAGCAATGCGTGGTGTGAGATGAGTGGAAAGATCAATATGGCGGCGCTGGGGGGACTGGTCCTGCTCACCGCCATCTGGAGTTACAGCTGGATCGTGATGAAGCAGGTGATGCTCTACGCGGGGGCCTTCGAGTTCACCGCCCTGCGCTGCCTGTGCGGTTCATTGGTGTTGTTGCTGGTGTTGGCCCTGCGCGGGCGCCGTTATCTCAAACCCACCCCGTTTCGCTATACCATGGCCATCGCCTTGTTCCAGACCTGCGGCATGGTGGGGTTGGCCCAGTGGGCCCTGATCAGCGGCGGGGCGGGCAAGGTGGCCATTTTGAGTTACACCATGCCGTTCTGGGTGGTGATCTTCGCGGCGCTCTTTCTCGGTGAGCGGATGCGCAAGCTGCACTATCTGGCGGTCGGGGTGGCGGCCTGCGGGTTGCTGCTGGTGATCCAGCCCTGGCAGTTGCATTTGGATTCCATGAAGAGCGCGCTGCTGGGGATTGCCTCCGGCATCTGCTGGGGGATCAGCGCCATCATCGCCAAGCGGATGTATGCCCGCCATCCCGGGGTGGATCTGATGTCCCTCACCACCTGGCAGATGATCTACGCAACCATAGTGATGGCACTGGTGGCGGCGCTGGTGCCGGAGCGCCCCATCGACTGGCAGCCCTACGTGATGGGGGCGCTCGCCTATAGCGCTATCTTCGCCACCGCCATCGCCTGGAGTCTCTGGCTGTTTGTGTTGAAAAAACTGCCAGCGGGGATTGCCAGCCTCAGCACCCTGGCGGTGCCGGTGACCGGTGTGCTGCTCTCCTGGTGGCTGCTTGGGGAAAATCCGGGGCCGGTGGAGGGGAGCGGCATCGCCCTTATCGTACTGGCGTTGTTGGTGATTAGCCGCAAGGGCAAGCGCTCCGTGGTATCGGTGGCGGGGGAGACCCGTATCAAGCACGGTTGAGTGGTGACAGGCTGGCCAGTGGCACGATAAATGGCACTCAAAAGAGCCCGCGACAGGGAACCTGCCCCTCGTTACAATGGCGTTACATAGCTGTGTTGATGCGCAGGTATTTGATTCATTGTGATTATTTCAACAAACGTAACGGCAAGGATGAAACCGTATGATGACGCTGGTGTGGTTGGCCGTGGGGCTGGTGTGTCTGGTGATGGGGGCCGAATCTCTGGTGCGGGGGGCGGCGCGCCTTGCCACCATGATGGGCATCTCCCCGTTGGTGGTGGGATTGACCATAGTGGCCTTTGGCACCAGTGCCCCCGAACTGGCGGTGAGCATACAGTCGGGCCTCGAGGGGCAGGCGGGGATCGCCGTGGGGAACGTGGTCGGCAGCAATATCTTTAACGTGCTGTTTATTCTCGGTATCTCGGCCTTGATCGTGCCGCTGGTGGTCTCCCAGCAACTGGTGCGCTTCGATGTGCCGCTGATGATCGCCATCTCGCTGCTGGTGCTGCTGTTTGGTTGGGATGGCCGTATTTCAGCCTTTGAAGGAGCGCTGCTGTTCGCCGGGGTCGTTGCTTACACCGCGTTTCTGTTTGTGCAGAGTCGCCGCGAAACCAAGGCGGTACAGGCAGAATATGAGCAGGAGTTTGGCCAAAAAGAGCCCGAGACGCCCCACAGCTTGCCCCGCAATCTGCTCTTTATCGTGGCGGGATTGGGGATGTTGATCCTGGGTTCCCGGCTGCTGGTCAGCAGCGCGGTGGAGATTGCCCACTACTTCGGGGTAAGCGATCTGGTGATCGGCCTCACCATCGTAGCCGTCGGCACCTCACTGCCGGAGGTGGTGACCTCCATCGTCGCTGCCCTGCGCGGGGAGCGGGATATCGCGGTGGGCAACGTGGTCGGCAGCAATATCTTCAATATCCTCTGCGTGCTGGGACTCACCTCCATGGTGACGCCGGGCGGGCTCGAAGTGTCGGCCACCGCCCTGCAATTCGATATTCCGGTGATGATTGCGGTGGCGCTCGCCTGCCTGCCCATCTTCTTTACCGGTTACACCATCGCCCGCTGGGAAGGGGCGCTGTTTCTGGCCTACTACATCGGTTACACCAGCTGGCTGATCCTGCACGCCACATCCAGTCCGCTGCAAGGTCAGTTCAGTGCGGCGCTGACCGGTTTCGTGCTGCCGCTGACCGCTATCACTCTGACGGTGTTGGCATATCGTGCCTGGCGTTTGCAACGAACCCAGCCGTGACGCAGATTTCCCTGAGGTAAAGGGAGCGGCATCAACCGACCGGCCGAAAAAAGCCCCACCATCACGGTGGGGCTTTTGCTTGGCGCTGAGGGGGGACGCGCAGAGCCTTTATTGGCGCTGGGCCAGATGCATCATGGCTTCCAATACGGCGCCGCCGATAGCGCGAGCCTTGTCAGAGACGGTGGTGGCATCGGCGCGTTCGCCGCGCGGATCGATATCGCCAATCTTGAAGCCGACTGGTACGTCGATGCCATCGCTGAGCAGTCCCCGCACCATGCCCGAGAGCGGCGCGATAATGGGGGCATCCCCCACATGGGCAATCACATCCCCCTCCTGCACCAGATCGCCGAGCTTGATCAGGCTCTTCATCACGCCGGGGGCGGGGGCGCGCACCACCCGGCGGGCGGAGTGCCCCTCGATCACCCCGGGAATGCCGGTGTTGGGCTGGGCGGGGCCCTGATAGATGACCCGCCCCAGATGGTGGCCGCGGTTGGTCTCGATCACCGCATCGCAGTCGCGCCCCGCCTCAAAACCCGGGCCAAGGGCGACTGTGATGGGTGCCATCTCCTTGTGGGTGCCGAGGTTCTGCTTGGCCAGGATGGCATCCACCAGATAGCGCGGTTTGAGCTCGGTGAGGGTGGCGCACTCGGGGTCAACCAGCAGCGGAATGATGCCCCGATCCAGCTGCTCGAACGCCTGCTCGACGCTCTCGACCCGCTTGGCACGCACTCCCTCGACACTGGTTTCACCGTCAAACATCCCTTGCGCGAAGGCGACGGTGCGGCGGATCACCGTGGGCTTGTCGAGATCCAGCATCACCACCTTGAAGCCCGCATTGTGCAGCCGCAACGCGACGCCGGTGGCGATATCGCCGGAGCCGCGCATCACCACCAGTTGATCCCGCTTGAGGCGCACATCGTCCTGCATCAGGCCACCCGATTTGCCGTTTTTCACTTGAAGCAGCTCGGCGAGGATACTGATGGCGATCTCCTCGGGGGTCTCGGCACCGATGTTGTAGCCGATGGGAGCGTGCAAGCGCTGCAGTTGCTCCTGACTCACCCCTTGCTGGCGCAGGGCCTGGGTAAAGGTCTGCACCTTGCGCTTGCTGGCGAGCAGCCCCAGATAGGCGAGGGGACGGCTTATCAGCCGCTCCAGCGCCTCTTTGTCCTGATGGTTGGTGGCGATGATGACGAAGTTGGCGGGCTCGATGGCCAGCGCCTCAATCACCGCGCTGATGGTATCGGCCTGTTTGAGATGGGTGCCGGCGGGGAAGTGTTCGGGGTTGAGGCTCCCTTCAAAGCAGTCGCCCACATGGATATCAAAACCCAGCGGCGCGGCGGCATGGGCCAACGCCCGGTTGACGTGGCCGGCGCCGATCAGTACCAGACGGGGGCGCAGGCCGTAGACATCGATATAGACCGACATGGCGCCGCCACAATCCGACCCCACCGCATGCTCGCCATTGCGGGCCATCCGGCCGTGGAAGATGCGCGGTTTGCGCTCGGCAATGGCGGCCACCGCCTCTTCGATCACCAGCCGTTCAATCATGCCGCCGCCGATGGTGCCGAGGATCTGGCCATCGGCCATCACCAGCATCTGGGCCTGATGGCGGGGCGTGGAGCCGCGGCTCTCGATGATCTGGGCAATGGCAAACGGAGTGTTCTCCTGTTCCAGTCGGGCTGCGTGTGAAAACAGATTCATAAGGTACCTCTTCTTATCCTTAAATCATCATGGGCGAGGCGGCTGTGCCTCATCCTGAGCGAAGTAGCCGAGTGCGTGGCGAATGGGCTGTGGCTCGCGAACCGCTCCCTGCCAGATGGCGTGGAGCTCGGGGTGCCGGGCCAGCAGGTTTATCAATGGCGGTAGCCATGACGGCTCATTTTGATAATCGCCATTGATAAACCAGATCCGGCGCGCCGTGGCCGGGGTGCCCTTGAACACCCCCTGAGGGTGGGAGAGCAGCTTGTGAAACAGCGCCCAGTCGAGCGAGTCACCGGCCTCTATCCCGCACAGGGCCTGGAATTCGGCCCAGCGGTGGATCTGCTGCGGGTCGGCCTTGGCCCCCACCATGGCGCCGCCCGTCAGGGCGATCACCCAATCACTGCTTTGGGGAATGCAAGGTTCGTGCAAAGCGGGCACTTTCAATAACTTGTGATTGGCGCCATCCGCTTCGACCAGGATGAGATCGAAGCGCTGCTGCCCCTTGATGAGATCAATCTGCTGGGGCGTGGGGCCCGCCACCTTGCCGCTGGCCTGATCGATATGGCTGAACAGGGCGACCAGGGTCGGCTCATCGGGCAGTTGCTGACAGCGGGTCAGCTGGCGGACGGGATCGGCTTCCAGGATCAATTCCCGATAGTGTGACGGGGCAGGCAGAAACATCCGGGTGGTGGTGGTAATCAGCACCCTTTTACCCTGTTTATAAAAATATTCCGCCAGCCAGAACAGGGTGCTGGTTTTTCCACCGGCCCCGCAGAGGCTAATTAAGGTAGTATGGCTATCAATATTTTTGGTGAGCGGGTTTAATAGCGAATCTATATCTGGAAATGCGACAGCAACAGCGTGTGGGTGCGACATAATGACGACCAAAATAAATATCGAAGGGAGTGGAAAACAACGTTGCCAGGAACAAGTGCAGTGTGACTGTATAATAACGGCGGCGGGTTTATCTTCCCGAATGGGTACCTGGAAAATGATGCTACCTTATTGCCAGGGGACAATGCTTGATGCAAGTCTCAAAAATGCCCTGGCCTTTTGTCAGCGGGTTATTCTGGTGGTGGGCCATCGTGGCGAGGAGCTTCAAGAACGCTACCTTGAGCGGCCGGATATTGTTGTCGTCCACAACCCCGACTATCGGCAGGGGCTGGGCAGCTCCATCCGCTCTGCCCTGGCGGCCAGTGACGCTGACTACCTCTTTATCAGCCACGGGGATCTCCCCTGTATCCCGCGCGAGGTCTATCAACAGCTCTGGCTGGCACGGGGCTGTGAGGCACTCTTTCCCACCTGGCAGGGGGAGGCGGGCCATCCGGTGTTGCTGCCCAAATCCCTTGCCCGCGAGCTGGCAACGGCCCCGGTGCAGTCGTCGGTACGGCGCTGGTTGCAAGGGCATCCCCACCGTATGGTGCCGGTCGACAGCCCCGCCATCCTGTTTGATGTGGATACCCCGGAGCGCTATCAGGCGCTGCTGGGCGGTGCGCTGGAAAAGGAGATCGAGCGCGCGAAATAACCCTGTTTTAAAAAGATAACGGGGAGATAAATGGCGTATCAAAGTGATATTTCTCGCACTTGATCTGATAGGGCGAGTTCTTTTTAATCAGCGCATCAAGTAAATTTCAGAGTGATTGATAACTACTCGCAACACCCATAATGGTGGCATCGTAAATTCTCTCCATTAATTGGAGCTGTCTCACGCTTTCACCCTAAAAAATAGTTTTGTGGCTGGTGTGGCCTGATAGTTGCTCCTCTCCTTGCCAAGGGGTAAAGCCCGTGCGGGATACCCCATTTATTCATGCTGCCAATGGGCAGAACAGCTGCAAGGAGATTGCCATGGGCGATATTATGCGACCCGTTCCGTTCAAGAACCTTCTGACCCGTATTTTCGCGGAATATAAAGAGAGTCAGAGCATTTTCGGTATTCCCGCCGCGCAATTCTATCGCAAGCAGGACGAGCGCAAGATCAAGGTGTTCGGTGAAACCTGCGAAACCCCCATCGGTCCGGCGGCTGGCCCCCATACCCAGCTGGCCCAGAATATCGTCACCTCCTGGCTGACCGGCGGGCGCTTTATCGAGCTCAAGACGGTGCAGATCCTGGACCGTCTCGAACTGGAAAAGCCCTGCATCGATGCCGAGGATGAGTGCTTCAACACCGAGTGGTCTACCGAGTTCACCCTGCCCAAGGCGTTTGACGAGTATCTGAAAGCCTGGTTTGCTCTCTATCTGCTGGAGGAGGTGTTTGACCCGCGCCTCGACGGAGAGGCCAAGTCCTTCATCTTCAACATGAGCGTGGGTTACAACCTCGATGGCATCAAACAGCCACCGATGCAGCAGTTCATCCACAGCCTGATGGATGCCAGCAGCAATCCAAAATTTGCCGAGTATCAGCAGGTGCTGCGCGAGCTGGTGGCCGACGAGCAGTTTATCGCCGAGTTGGGACTGGGTGCTCGCCGCGATCGCCTGCAACAGCTGGTAGATCGTATCCCGGCCAATCTGGTGCACGGCGTCACCCTCTCTACCATGCACGGCTGCCCACCGAACGAGATTGAGGCCATCTGCCGCTACATGCTGGAAGAGAAGGGGCTAAACACCTTCGTCAAACTGAATCCGACCCTGCTGGGCTACCCGCGGGTGCGCGAGATCCTCGACACCTGTGGCTTTGATTACATCGGTCTGAGCGAAGAGTCGTTCGATCACGACCTCAAGCTGGATCAGGCCAAGGCGATGCTGACCCGATTGATGGCGCTGGGTGCCGAGAAGGGGCTCACCTTCGGGGTCAAGCTGACCAACACGCTCGGGACTATCAACCGCAAGGGGGCGCTGCCCGGCGATGAGATGTATATGTCCGGCCGTGCGCTGTTCCCGCTCTCCATCAACGTGGCCGCCGTGCTGTCACGCGCCTTCGATGGCAAGCTGCCCATCTCCTACTCGGGTGGTGCCAGCAAGTTCAATATCGCGGAGATCTTCGAGACCGGTATTCGTCCCATTACCATGGCCACCGACCTGCTGAAACCGGGTGGCTACCTGCGCCAGATCGAGTGCCTCAAAGAGATAGATGCGTCGGGCAGCTGGGGCATGAGTCAGGTGGATGTGGCCAAGCTGGAAGCGCTTGCCGCCAAGGCGCTCACCATGGATTACACCCAGAAGGAGTGGAAATCCGACGATCGTATCGAAGTGGGCGGCGGTCTGCCGATGACCGATTGCTACGTGGCGCCCTGCGTCACCGCCTGCGCCGTGCATCAGGATATCCCCGAGTACATTCGCCTGATGGGCGAGGGGGAGTATGTCGCTGCCCTTGAGCTGATTTATCAGCGCAACGCCTTGCCCGCCATCACCGGCCATATCTGCGATCACCAGTGTCAGTACAACTGCACCCGTCTCGATTACGACAGCCCGCTCAATATCCGCGAGCTGAAAAAAGTGGCGCTGGAGCGCGGCTGGGAAGGGTACAAGGCCCGCTGGCACAAGCCGGCAGGCAGCGGTGACAAGCACCCGGTTGCGGTCATTGGCGCGGGTCCGGCCGGTCTCTCCGCCGGTTACTTCCTGGCCCGAGCCGGTCATCCGGTCACCGTGTTCGAGCGCGAAGCGGATGCCGGTGGCGTGGTCAAACACATCATCCCCGAGTTCCGCATTCCGGCCGAGCTTATCCAGCACGATATCGACTTTGTCGCCGCTCACGGGGTCAAGTTCGAGTTTGGTTGCGATCCGGCGCTCACCGTCGACAAGCTGCACGCCCAGGGCTTTAGCTATGTCTTCGTCGGCATCGGCGCCGACAAGAATGGCGGCATGCGTCTCGAAGGGGGTCATGATCGGGTCTACAAGTCCTTCAACTTCCTGCGCAGCTTCAATCAGGGCAAGCCGCTGCAGCTGGGCCGCCATGTGGCGGTGATCGGCGCCGGTAACACCGCCATGGATTGTGCCCGCGCCGCCCTCAAGGTGCCGGGTGTCAGCGATGTGACCGTGATCTACCGCCGCAGCGAGAAAGAGATGCCCGCCTATCGCGAGGAGTATCTGGAAGCGGTGGAGGATGGGGTACGTTTCTGCTTCCTCACCAATCCGGAGCGCTTTGACAAAGATGGCAAGCTCACCGTGCGGATGATGGCGCTGGGGGATCCTGACGAGCAGGGCCGCCGCCGTCCGGTGCCCACCGAGCAGACCGAAGTGATGCAGATGGATGCGCTGATCACCGCTATCGGCGAGCAGCCTGATTGCGAAGTATTGAAAGCGATGGGCATTCCCCTTGGCAGCGATGGCTGGCCGGAGGTGGATAGCCAGACCGGCGAAACCAGCCGTCGCAACGTCTTCCTGATCGGTGACGTGCAGAGCGGCCCATCCTCCATCGTTGGTGCCATCGGCGGTGCCCGCCGCGCCGCGGATCGGGTGCTGGCCCGCGAGCATATCGCTGGCAGTCAGGCCGAGGTCTCAATCCAGCCGTCGGGCAAGGACGAGATCTACCGTCGTAAGGGCAGCATCGCCGTCACCCTGGTTGACAAGAGCGAGCGGGAGGCCTTCGTGGCGCAAGAGGCGCACCGTTGCCTCGAGTGCAACTACCTCTGCAGCAAGTGTGTGGATGTCTGCCCCAACCGGGCCAACGTCGCCATCGCGGTGCCGGGCTTCAAGGATCAGTTCCAGACCCTGCACCTGGATGCCTACTGCAACGAGTGCGGCAACTGCGCCCAGTTCTGCCCGTGGCAGGGCAAGCCCTATCAGGACAAGGTCACCATCTTCAGCCTGCCCGAGGACTTCGACAACAGCCGCAACCCCGGTTTCTATCTGGCGGATGGTGGCAAAGGGGAGGGCGAGCTGCGGGTGCGTCAGGGTGGCGAGACCTACCGTCTCACTATCGATGCGCAGAGCCGGATCAAGGATGCCCCCGAGGTGCTCGCAGACATGTGCCGCATCATCAGCCATGTCCACGCCCATCACTACTACCTGCTGGGGGCCGTCGAGGTCTGAGCGAATAACGAATAAGCGAAGGAGCAAACCATGTTTATTCTGAAAAACATCACCGCCGTCCAGCTGGAGCCGACCCGGGTACTGGAAGGGGTGGATATCGCCATCGAAGGCACCCTTATCAAAGCGGTAGGGCCCAATCTGCGGGCCCTCTACCCGGAGGCCAACTATCGGGAGATGGGGGGCAAGCTGGTGATGCCGGGCATCGTCTGTGCCCACAACCACTTCTACTCCGGCCTGTCGCGGGGGATCATGGCCAACATCGCCCCCTGCCCGGATTTTATCTCTACCCTGAAAAACCTCTGGTGGCGGCTCGATCGGGCGCTTGATGAAGAGTCCCTCTACTACAGCGGCCTCATCTGCTCGCTGGAGGCGATCAAGAGCGGTTGCAGCGCGGTGATCGACCACCACGCGTCGCCCAACTTCATCAAGGGTTCCCTGAATGTGCTGCGCAAAGGGTTTGTGGAGGCGGGTCTGCGTGGCATGACCTGCTTCGAGACCACGGATCGCAACGGTGGTCTGGCCGAACTGCAGGCCGGGGTGGAGGAGAACATCCTGTTCGCCCAACAGATCGATGCGGCCAAAGCCAAGGGGAACGAACCTTATCTGGTGGAGGCCCATATCGGCGCTCACGCTCCCTTCACCGTGCCCGACGAGGGGCTGGCCATGCTGCGCGAAGCGGTGCAGGTCACCGGTCGCGGTCTGCATATCCATGTGGCGGAAGATAGATACGACATGGCTCATGGTCACCATCACTATGGCAAGGAGCCGATTGCCCGTTTGGACGAGTTTGGCCTTATCGACAGCAAATCCTTGGTGGCCCACGGCATCTACCTGAGCCCGTCCGACATCGAACTGCTTAACAGCCGCGATGCCTTCCTGGTGCACAACGCCCGCTCCAACATGAACAACCACGTGGGCTACAACATGCATCTGCCGGAGTATCGCAATCTGGCGCTTGGCACCGACGGCATCGGCTCCGACATGCTCGAAGAGCTCAAGTTCGCCTACTTCAAGCACAAGGATGCCGGCGGCGCGCTGTGGCCCGACAGCTTTGCCCGCTTCCTCTGGAACGGCAACACCTTGCTGGAACGTAACTTCGGCGCCAAATTTGGCCGCCTGGAGCCCGGCTACAAGGCCGACCTCACCATCTGCGACTACGACGCGCCGACCCCGCTGGCGCCGCGCAACCTCGGTGGCCATCTCGCCTTCGGCATGGGCTCTGCCAGCGTCAACAGCGTGATGGTGGAGGGGCGCATGGTCTATCAGGACCGCGAGTTCCCGTTCGATGTCGCGCCCCTTTATGAGCAGGCCAGCAAGGTGGCGAGCCGCCTGTGGCAACGGATGGATCAGCTGGCCTAAGGCCACCTTCCACAGTTTTGGACCGGATTGCCCGCCCTGTGGATCACCCCGGCGGCGGGCAGCAAGAGTAAGGACGACACATGATTGAGCAATTCTTCCGACCCGAGCAACTGGGTCAGGCTTTGGAACTCAAGGCCAGCTTCGGCAACGACGCCGTCTACATGGGGGGCGGCAGCAAGCTTAACGCCGCCCCGACCCGCACCGACAAGAAGGTCGCCATCTCGCTGGAGAAGCTGGGGCTTGACCAGATTGAGCAGCAGCACGGCCAGCTCCATATCGGCGCTACCGTCACCCTGCAGACCCTGAAAGAGGATCCCCGTACCCCGGCCGCCCTGTGCGAGGCGCTGGGGTTTGTCTACTCCCGTCATCTGCGCAATCAGGCCACCATCGGCGGCGAACTTGCCTGCCAGCAGCAGGACTCCCCCTTGCTGCCGGTGCTGCTGGTGCTTGAAGCGGTCGTGGTGCTGGAGAACAACCTGCTACAACCCATCGACGCCTATCTGGCGGGTCAGCGCAATGCCCTGGTGCTGGGGATTGTGCTGCCGGAGCCTGAACTGCGCTGCGCCACTCGCCGCATCAGCCGCAACGCCGATGGCCTGGCGGTGATGACTGCCGCCGTGGCCCTCGACAGCATTGGCGAGATGCGGGTGGCCGTCGCTGGCGTCACCCCGCACCCGATGCGTCTGCGGGATCTGGAGCGCCGCTCCTTGCACGATGCCGCGCTGGAGGCCGCCGTGAGCGAGCTGATTTCGCCCCGTGAGGATTTGGCGGGCAGCGTGAGTTACAAGCGGTATATCACTGGCGTGGTAGTGGCGGATCTGCTGGTGGACTGCCAGCAGCAGGAGGTGCAAGCATGATGGAACTCAACTTTACCCTGAACGGTGCCCTGCGTACCGTCATCTGCAAGGCCGGTGACAATGCCCAGCGGGTGCTGTTCAATCAGTGCCGGATGCACTCGGTGCGCAACAGTGACGACGGCTTCGGTTTCGCCGGTTCCGACGCCATTCTCTTCAACGGCAAGGTGATCAACGCCTCCCTGCTGATCGCCGCCCAGCTGGAGGGGGCGCAGGTGCGCACCGCCGAGTCGCTCGGTAGCTGGAACCAGCTCAGTCTGGTGCAGCAGGCGATGGTGGATGTGGGTGTGGTGCAGTCCGGTTACAACGATCCGGCCGCGGCGCTGATTGTCACCGACCTGCTTGATCGCCACCCCAACCCCACCCGTGATCAAATCGACGATGCGCTCTCGGGCCTGTTTCACCGCGATGGCGGTTACCAGCAGTTCTATCAGGCCATCGAGCTTGCCTGCTCACGGATGAAGGATCCCGATTACCTGTGCCAGATCGCCCCGGAGTTTCGCGACGACCTGCGCCATATCGGCAAGAGCTGCCCGAAAGTGGACGCCGCCAAGATGGTGCAGGCCAAGCCCTGCTACGTGGAGGATCGGGTTACCGACGATGCGCTGATCATCAAGATGCTGCGCAGCCCCCATCCCCATGCGGTGATCACCAAACTCGATGTGAGCCGCGCCGAGGCGCTGCCGGGTGTGGTGCACGTCATTACCTATCTCAACTGCCCGGATGTGTTTTACACCCCGGGTGGCCAGAGTGCCCCCGAGCCGTCACCGCTCGATCGCCGCATGTTCAGCCGCAAGGTGCGTCACGTCGGTGATCGTGTCGCCGCCGTGGTGGCCGAGAGCGAAGCGGTCGCGCTGGCAGCCCTCAAACTCATCGAGGTCGAATATCAGGTGCTGCCTGCGGTCATGAACATCGATGAAGCGATGGCCCCCAATGCCCCGCTGGTGCACGACGAACCCATCATCTACATGGCTGGTGCCCCTGCGGATCTCGAGCAGCAGAACGCTTGCTCGGTACGCCGTGGCGACGAGCACATGATCATCAACTTCCCCATCGGCTCCCGCCCGCACGAGAACCTGGCCGCCAGCGTCCATGGCCAGATCGGTGATGTGGCAAAAGGCTTTGCCGAGGCGGACGAGATTGTCGAGCGCACCTACGAATCGACCCAGGCCCAGCAGTGCCCGACCGAGCCGCACATCTGCTTCACCTATATGGATGGGGATCGTCTGGTCATTCACGCCTCCACCCAGGTGCCGTGGCACGTGCGCCGTCAGGTGGCGCGCATTGTCGGCCTCAAGCAACATCAGGTGCATGTGATCAAGGAGCGGGTAGGGGGCGGCTTTGGCTCCAAGCAGGATATCCTGCTGGAAGAGGTGTGCGCCTGGGCGACCAAGGTCACCGGCCGTCCCGTCACCTTCCGCTATACCCGTGAAGAGGAGTTCATCAGCAACACCTCCCGCCACGTGGCCAAGGTGAAGGTGAAAGTGGGGGCCAAGAAAGATGGCACCATTACCGCCATCGAGATGGATTTCCGCGCCAACACCGGCCCTTACGGCAACCACTCCCTGACGGTGCCAAGCAACGGCCCGGCGCTCTCTTTGCCGCTCTATCCGTGCGACAACGTGCGCTTTACCGTCAATACCTACTACAGCAACATCTGCCCGACCGGCGCCTATCAGGGTTACGGTGCGCCCAAGGGCAACTTCGCGCTGACCATGGCCATTGCGGAACTGGCCGAGAAATTGGGGATCGATCAGCTCGACATGGTGGAGCACAACCGGGTGCACGAAGGGGACATCCTCAAGGTGCTGGGTGCCATCGGTGAGGGCAAGATGCCGACCTCTGTGCCGCATGCGGCCAGTTGCGCCCTCGAGCCCATTCTCAAGCAGGGTCGCGAGCTGATTGCCTGGGACAGCCCCAAACCCGCTGACGGGGATTGGCGCATCGGTCGTGGCGTCGCCATCATCATGCAAAAATCGGGGATCCCGGATATCGATCAGGCCAACTGCATGGTCAAGCTGGAATCGGACGGCACCTTTATCGTCCACTCCGGTGGCGCCGATATCGGCACCGGCCTCGATACCGTGGTGGCCAAGCTGACCGCCGAGGTGCTCGGTTGCCCGCTCAGCGATGTGCATGTGATCTCCGGTGACACCGATCACGCCCTGTTCGACAAGGGGGCCTACGCCTCGTCCGGTACCTGCTTCTCCGGCAACGCGGCCAAGATGGCGGCCGAGAACCTCAAGGCGAAGATCCTGTTCCATGGCGCCGCCATGCTGGGTGAGCCGGTGGAGGATGTGGAACTGGTTCACCCGGGTATCGTGCGCGGCAAGCAGGGGGAGGTGACCCTCGCCAAGCTGGCCCACAAGGCCGAGACCGGTACCGGCTTCGGCATTCTGGTAGGCACCGCCAGCTACATCACCTCTGAGCTGGCCTTCCCGTATGGGGCCAACTTCGCCGAGGTGGCGGTCAACGTCAGAACCGGCGAGATCCGGCTCGACAAGTTCTACGCCCTGCTCGACTGCGGTACCCCCATCAACCCGGAACTGGCCCTCGGCCAGATCTACGGGGCGACCATGCGGGCCATCGGCCACACCATGAGCGAGGAGATCTGCTACGACAGCAAGGGCATCCCGCTGACCCGGGATCTGAAGAGCTATGGCGCGCCCAAGATTGGCGACATTCCCCGCGATTTCCGGGCCTTCCTGGTACCGAGTGATGACAAGGTCGGCCCCTACGGCGCCAAGTCCATCTCGGAGATCGGGGTGAACGGTGCGGCGCCTGCCATCGCCACCGCCATCCATGACGCCTGCGGGGTCTGGCTGCGCAAGTGGCACTTCACGCCGGAACAGATCCTGCGCGAACTGGGCAAGCTGGAGCAAAAAGTGTCGGCATAACAAAAGAAAAGGTGAGGGGCGGGTGAACGCTCGCCCCCAGCGCCTGACGGCGGAATGAGTACTCCGCCTCCATTCTGTGTGATGGGACAAATACGATGTCTAAAACAACACGCAAGCACTCTGATCTTATTTACGAGCTGGAAGACAAACCCCCGTTTTATCAAACCCTGATGGGCGCAGTGACCCATCTGCTGGCGATTTTTGTTCCCATGGTGACCCCGGCGTTGATTGTCGGCGGCGCCCTGGGCCTCTCCACCGAGACCACCGCGTATCTGGTCTCCATGGCGATGATCGCCTCCGGTATCGGCACCTGGCTGCAGGTGAATCGTTATGGCCCCATCGGTTCGGGGCTGCTCTCCATCCAGTCGGTCAACTTCTCCTTCGTGACCGTGATGATCGCCCTCGGCGGCGCCATGAAGAAAGATGGTATCCACGAGGAGCTGATTGTCTCGACCCTGCTCGGGGTCTCTTTTGTCGGCGCCTTTCTGGTGATGGGCTCCTCCTTCGTGCTGCCCTATCTCAAGCGGGTGATCACCCCGACCGTGAGCGGGGTAGTGGTGCTGATGATTGGCCTGAGCCTGATCAAGGTGGGGATCATCGACTTTGGCGGCGGCTTCTCCGCCATGAGCAGCGGCACCTTCGGCAAATACGAGAACATCGGGCTGGGGCTGCTGGTGCTCTGCGTTATCGTCGCCTTCAACTGCAGCCGAAGCCCCCTGCTTCGGATGAGCGGGATCGCTATCGGTCTGATGGTGGGTTATGCGGTGGCCCTGATGCTCGGCATGGTGGATTTCTCCGCCCTTGAGAACCTGCCGCTTATCACTGTGCCGATCCCGTTCAAGTACGGTTTCTCCTTCGATTTTCACGCCTTTCTGCTGGCGGGCACCATCTATCTGCTGAGCGTGCTGGAGGCGGTAGGGGACATCACCGCCACCGCCATGGTCTCCCGGCGGGAGATCCAGGGCCCCGAGTTTCAAAAACGGCTCTCCGGCGGCGTGCTGGCCGACGGTCTGGTCTCGGTGATCGCCTCGGCACTCGGCTCCCTGCCTCTGACCACCTTTGCCCAGAACAACGGGGTGATCCAGATGACCGGGGTGGCATCCCGTCATGTGGGCAAGTTTATTGCTGTCATGCTGGTGCTGCTGGGGCTCTTCCCCATCGTAGGGCGCTTCTTTACCACCATACCATCGCCGGTGATGGGGGGCGCCATGGTCATCATGTTCTCCATGATCGCCATCGCCGGTGGTCGCATCATCATCAGTCACGGCTTCGATCGGCGGGAGACCCTGATCGTCGCCACCTCGCTGGGGTTGGGACTCGGCGTCTCCTATGACCCGAACGTCTTCAAGGTGCTGCCAGCCGGGATCTACATGCTGGTGGAGAACCCCATCTGCGCTGGCGGCATCACCGCCATCATCATGAATCTGGTGTTGCCGCAAAGTCGCAAGCGCAAGGCGGCTATCAAGGATGCCGAGGCGGTGGAGGTGATCCAGCTGAGCGACAAACCGGATGTGGTCTTTACCGCCCGCAGTGCGGGCCAGCCATCGGCCAGCAAGGGTGAGGATTCACCAGAGCAAGTGCCCGGGCAAGTGGTGGCGCCACAAGTGGAACGGATCTGACGGTTAAACCGGCAAAAAACGTCAACAGAACAAGAAAAACAGGGAAACGGTTATGAAAAACGACAACTCTGTCAAAGCGGTGCGTGGCAGTTTCTTCGACATTACCCGGGTGGTGGATCAGCCCGAGGAGATTGAGGCCAATGCCCGTCTTATCGAGGATGGCCTGCTGATCATTCGCAATGGCTGCATCGACTGGTTCGGTCAGTGGGAGGAGGGCAAGGATCGCATTCCGGCCGAGGTGCGGGTGCGCGATTACCGCGGCAAGATGATAGTGCCCGGCTTTGTCGATACCCATATTCACTATCCCCAGAGCGAGATGGTGGGGGCTTATGGCGAGCAGCTGCTGGAGTGGCTCAACCGCCACACCTTCCCGGCCGAGCGGCGCTACAACGACCTCGAGTATGCCCGCGAGATGTCCACCTTCTTTATCAAGCAGCTGCTGCGCAACGGTACCACCACGGCGCTGGTGTTCGGCACCGTCCACCCCGAGTCGGTGGATGCCCTGTTCGAGGCGGCGAGCCGCATCAATATGCGGATGATCGCCGGCAAGGTGATGATGGATCGCAATGCGCCCGACTATCTGCTCGATACCGCCGAGAGCAGTTATGTGCAGAGCAAGCAGCTTATCGAGCGCTGGCACGGCAACGGTCGCCTGCTCTATGCCATCACACCACGATTTGCACCCACCTCGACACCCGAGCAGCTGACGATGGCGCGGCGACTGCGCGAAGAGTTTCCCACCACCTATCTGCACACCCATCTGTGCGAAAACAAGGACGAGATCGCCTGGGTGAAATCCCTCTTTCCGGCGCACAAGGGTTATCTCGATGTCTATCACCAGCATGGGCTGACCGGCCACAACTGCGTCTTTGCCCACTGCGTCCATCTGGAAGAGCAGGAGTGGGATTGCCTGAAGGAGACCGGCTCCACCATCGCCTTCTGCCCCACCTCCAACCTTTATCTCGGCAGTGGGTTGTTCAAGCTGCACAAGGCGTGGCGCAAGCAGGTGAAAGTGGGGATGGGCACTGACATTGGCGCGGGCACCACCTTCAACATGCTGCAGACCCTCAACGAGGCCTACAAGGTGATGCAGTTGCAAGGGGAGCGGCTCTCGGCCTATCAGGCCTTCTATCTGGCCACGCTGGGCGGCGCCCATTCGCTGGGGCTGGATGAGAAGATCGGCAGCTTTGCGGTGGGCAAGGAGGCGGATTTCGTGGTGCTCGACCCGGTCGCCACCCCGCTGCAGCAGCTGCGTTATGACAACTCCACCACCCTGCGGGACAAGCTCTTTGTGTTGCTGACCCTGGGGGATGACAGATCCATCTACCGCACCTATGTGGATGGCCAACTGGTACACGAACGGGGGTAGGGGATGGAGGGGGCTGCCTCGGCGCAGCCCCGCGGAATACGGAAGCTGGCGTACTCCAACGGGGGCGCCGGTTCCGCGGCACGACAGGGGTTCTCCCCGCAATAGAAGGTGAAATGGCCCGGTTTTTTGACCAGCAAGGCAAACGTTTGAGTCAAGGCTGCCTCTCCTGGTCGTTCTGCTGACATTGCTGTCGCGTCAGGCTGTCACTGCACAGACTGGGCATCGACAGACCCGCAGATCCTGTCGCCATTTCGTCATGGAACATTCAGGCGCGTGTGAAGGAGTTGGGTATGACCCAAGCAAACAGCAGGACAAACAGCGTGGAACAGCTGGCCAATGATGACGCCAGCCAGAGCGCACGAAAGCAACAGTCGCTCACGGCTCTTGATCGCTACTTTATGATCAGCGAGCGGGGCAGCAATGTCAGACAGGAGGTTCTGGCGGGCCTCACCACCTTCCTTGCCATGGTCTACTCGGTGATCGTGGTGCCAAGCATGCTCGGCAAGGCGGGCTTTCCTCCCGGCGCCGTGTTTGTCGCCACCTGTCTGGTGGCGGGGTTCGGTTCGCTCTTGATGGGGCTCTGGGCCAAGCTGCCGATGGCCATCGGTTGCGCTATTTCCCTCACGGCGTTTACTGCATTCAGTCTGGTGCTGGGGCAGCAGATCCCCATTCCTGTGGCGTTGGGGGCCGTCTTCCTGATGGGGGTGCTCTTTACCGCTATCTCGGTGACCGGGGTGCGTAGCTGGATCCTCGACAACCTGCCGATGGGGATTGCCCACGGCACCGGCATCGGGATCGGTCTCTTTCTGCTGCTCATCGCCGCCAACGGGGTGGGGCTGGTGATCAAGAACCCGCTCGAGGGGCTGCCGGTGGCGCTGGGGGCTTTTACCTCGATGCCGGT
Organism: Aeromonas sp. YN13HZO-058; assembly: GCF_001921245.1. Classification (NCBI taxonomy): domain Bacteria; kingdom Pseudomonadati; phylum Pseudomonadota; class Gammaproteobacteria; order Aeromonadales; family Aeromonadaceae; genus Aeromonas; species Aeromonas sp. YN13HZO-058. Next base: position 145,053 of record NZ_MQSY01000017.1, read on the forward strand.
TATTATGTCCCTGATCGGCCTTGCGGTGATCTTCGGGCTGGAGAAGCTGAAAGTGCCGGGGGGGATCCTGCTGGTGATCATCGCCATCTCCATCTTCGGCCTCATTTTCGATCCGGCGGTGAAGTATCAGGGGCTGTTCGCCCTGCCGAGCCTCTCGGACGCGCAGGGTCAGTCCCTGATCTTCAGTCTGGATATCATGGGGGCCCTCTCGCCGTTGGTGTTGCCGAGCGTGCTGGCGCTGGTGATGACGGCGGTATTTGATGCCACCGGCACCATCCGGGCGGTAGCGGGGCAGGCCAACCTGCTGGATAAAGATGGTCACATCATCAACAGCGGCAAGGCGCTCAGTGCCGACTCGGTCAGCAGCATCTTCTCCAGTCTGGTGGGGGCGGCCCCGGCTGCCGTCTATATCGAATCGGCAGCAGGCACGGCGGCGGGGGGCAAAACCGGCCTGACCGCGACCGTGGTCGGTGGCCTGTTCCTGTTGATGCTGTTCCTCTCGCCGCTCTCCTATCTGGTGCCGGCCTATGCCACCGCACCGGCCCTGATGTATGTGGGGCTGCTGATGCTGAGCAATGTCACCAAGCTCGATTTCGATGACTTTGTCGGGGCCATGTCCGGGTTGGTGTGCGCGGTCTTTATCGTGCTCACCTGCAACATCGTCACCGGTATCATGCTCGGCTTCAGTTCGCTGGTGATCGGTCGCATCTGCTCGAAGGAGTGGCACAAGCTCAACGTCGGCACCGTGGTCATCGCCCTGGCGCTGGTGCTCTTTTATGCTGGGGGGTGGGCTATTTAGGGATAACCCTCCCGTTTGGGGCCGCACTGGCGGCCCCATTTTTATGGCTATGTCCCAATTACGTGTTGCATGGGGCGCCCCAGCGCCTCATGCAAACACGCTTTGATATTCACGCCCCT